>NZ_LUFI01000031.1:0-84143 GCF_005281675.1 Sphingobium sp. MP9-4
CCCCTGCCCCCGACCGCGAGGCGCTGGACAGCGGCCCGCCGCCCTACCGCCTGCCCGTCGTCGGCCAGCTCGTCACCGGCATGGGCGAGGTGAATGACGGCGGCGTGCGCTCGCGCGGCCTGACCCTGGTGACCCAGGCCGGCGCCCAGGCAGTCGCGCCGACCGCCGGCCGCATCGCCTTTGCCGGTCCCTATCGCGGCTATGGCCAGATTCTGATCATCGACCATGGCCAGGGCTGGACCACGCTCATCACCGGCCTGCACCGCGTCACCGCCCAGGTCGGCGAAAGTGTGCGCCAAGGCGACCCGGTCGGCCTCACCGCCGCCCAGGGCCGCCCCACCGTCACCATCGAACTGCGCCGCAACGGCCGCCCGGTGGACATCGTGCCGCTGGTGGGGCTGGGCTAACGCAATCGCAAGACTTGCCGCTTACGCCTGCTTGGGTGAACGCTCATACGCCTTTGCCCCTGCCCGCACATGAGATCTGGCCCGACCTGTGGCAGAGCGCCAGTGCTTGGCGGGGACGGATGATCGAAGAGTTTGCCCGCGCCGAGGCGGCCGTGACCGAGGCGTTGATCCAGCTTTCCAATGTCCCGACCAAGGGCAAGAACATCAATCTGCCCCATCTTGTGGGCCAGCGATTTGCCGCACTGGCCGAGGCCATCGGGACCGACGGCCCATTTGCCGTTGAAGGCAAGGCACTATCCAAGGCCCTGGAAGAGTTCATCGCCTTTGAAACGCTGCGCGCGACCTTGTGCCATGGCACACAGACCATCACCGTCGATCACAAAGGCCGATGGCACGTCACCTTGCGTTTGCAGGCATTACGGAACGGCAAAGTCGTGCGCGAGACGTTGGTGCTCGACGAAAACGAAGCCATCGAACGTTGCAAAATGATTCATGCGGCGCGGCAACGGCTCGAGTCCAAGATCAGCCTCATGATCAAGGCTCTCGCCGGATAAGGCAATAATCACCCCCATTAACCCCACGCTCATCGACGCCAGGCAACATTGGTCGAAGCGCGCTTTTGCGTTGGATAGCGAATCGACGTATATCGATCCCTTGATGCGGACTCCAAGGACAGCCATGAAATCCACCTTCCTGCAGGGCGCGGTCGCGCTCGGCGCGCTTGCGCTCATCCCCGCCACCACCGCGGCGCTCGCCGATGGCGAGGCATCGAGCTACAAGGCGCTCGACGAATTCATGGACGTCTTCCAGAAGGTCCGCAGCGATTATGTCGAGAAGGTCGACGACGAAAAGCTGATCAAGGGCGCGATCGACGGCATGCTTGCCAGCCTCGACCCCCATAGCAGCTTCCTCGACGCGCGCGATTTCCAGAATCTGCGCACCCAGACCGAGGGTAGCTATGGCGGCCTTGGCCTGTCGGTCACGCAGGAGGATGGCGCGGTCAAGGTGATCGCGCCGACCCAGGATACGCCAGCCTGGCGCGCCGGGATCAAGGCGGGCGACTATATCACCCATATTGACGGCCAGCTCATCTATGGCGGCACGCTGGATGAAGCAGTGGACAAGATGCGCGGCGCGCCCGGCACCAGCATCAAGCTGACCATCGTGCGCACCGGCCGCGACAAGCCGATCGACCTGACCCTCACCCGCGAGATCATCGAGATCAAGCCGGTGAAGTGGGAAGTGAAGAACAATATCGGCGTCATCAACATCGTCAGCTTCTCGGCCAATACGGGCGCCGATGTCCGTTCGGCGATCCGCAGCATCGACAAGAGCCTGGGCCACAAGCCGACCGGCTATATCCTCGACCTGCGCTCAAACCCCGGCGGCCTGCTGGACGAAGCGGTGTCGACCAGCGACGTCTTCCTGGAGCGCGGCGAGATCGTATCGCAGCGCGGCCGCAACAAGGGCGATGTCGAACGCTATTATGCCAAGCCCGGCGATGACGCGCAGGGGCTGCCGGTGATCGTGCTGGTCGATGCGGGCTCCGCATCGGCCTCCGAAATCGTCGCCGGCGCGCTGCAGGATCAGCATCGCGCGCTCATCATGGGCGAACGCAGTTTCGGCAAGGGCTCGGTTCAGACCATGCTGCCGCTGTCGAACACCACCGCGCTCAAGCTCACCACCGCGCGCTACTTCACGCCTTCGGGCCGCAGCGTGCAGGAAGGTGGCATCCAGCCGGACATCAAGGTGCCGCAGCTCAGCGACCCGGATTACAAGGATCGCCCCAAGTTCCGCGAAAGCGACCTGCGCCGCCACCTGATCAACGAGATCAAGACCGACGACGCCGCGCTGGAAGAGGACAGCAAGGAAGATCCGCGCTTCGCCCAGACCGCCGAGGAGCTGAAGAAGAAGGGGATCGAGGACTTCCAGCTCGATTATGCGCTCAAGACCATTTCCCGCCTCGCCGGCACGCCGGGCGCCACCATCGCCCAGGCGCAGCAGGCCGCTGCGCGCAAGCCCGGCGCGAAATGAGTCGTGCCCGTTCGGATGACCGGACGGGCAAGTTCAGCATGACGAAAGGCGGACAAGGGTTTAAGCGGGCGATATGAACAGCTTGTCCCCCGCCCTGGGCCGCGCCCGCCTGCTTGCCCTGCTCGTGCCCCTGATTGCGCTGGGCACGGCCTATGCCTCCCAATATCTGGGCGGCCTGCATCCGTGCGAAATGTGCTGGTGGCAGCGTTACCCCCATATGGCGGCGATCCCGCTGGCGCTGGTCGCCTACGCCCTGCGCGGCCGCGCCTGCATGAGCGGGCTGTTCGCCGGTTTCGCCGGCATCGCCATCGGCATCAGCGGCGCCATCGGCCTGTTCCATGCCGGGGTCGAATATGGCTGGTGGGAAGGGCTGACCGCCTGCTCGACCACGCCGACCGGCGGCAGCAGCGCCGATATTTTGAGCCAGATCATGGCAACGCCGATCACCCGCTGCGATGTCGCGCCCTGGAGCCTCTTCGGCATTTCGCTGGCAGGCTATAACGGCCTCTTGTCGGGCGCGGCCGCGCTCGCCATCTTGGCCCTGCTGCTGAAAGCGAGGAAGGCATGAGCGCCACCAAGGATTTCCCGCGTCCCGGACGTCGCACCAATGCAACTGATCGCGCCTCCATGGTGCGCGTCGACCAGGCCGGCGAATTCGGCGCGGTGCGCATCTATGCCGGGCAGCTTGCGGTGATGGGCGATCGCCATCCCTATGGCCGGCTGATCGCCGGCATGGCCGCGCAGGAGGAACGTCATCGGGCCGCCTTCGACGCGCTGATCGCCAAGCGCGGCGTGCGCCCGACCGCGATCCATCCGATCTGGAATGTTGCCGGTTTCGCCCTAGGCGCTATGACCGCCGCGATGGGGCCAAAGGCCGCCATGGCCTGCACCGCCGCGATCGAGACCGAGATCGACCTTCATTATGAAGAACAGTTGCAGCAACTGGGCGAGGATGATCCGGAACTCTCTGCCCTGATCAAGGATTTCCAGGCGGAGGAGGTCGAGCATCGCGACGCCGCCATCGCCCATGGCGCGGAACAGGCCCCGGCCTATCCGCTGCTGTCCGGCGCGATCCGCCTGGGTTGCCGCGCCGCCATCGCGCTGTCGAAGCGCATCTGAATAAGGGACGGACCGATGATGAAGACCCCGTTGATCGCTCTGGCCGCCGGCCTGATGCTGGGCACCGCCGCCCCCGCGCTCGCGCAGCAGGACAGCGCCCCCACGGCCGCCACCAGCACCGGCTCCGAAAAGGTCAATCTGGTCATCGTCTATGGCGATGATGCCTGTCCCCAGAGCCAGGGCGACGGCATCGTCGTGTGCGCCCGCAAGGGCGAGGAGGAACGTTACCGCATTCCCGAGCCGCTGCGCGGCGACCCCAACAAGCCCAGCAACCAGGCCTGGGGCGAGCGGGTGAAGTCGATGGAATATGTCGGTCGCGACGGCACCGAAAGCTGCTCGCCGGTCGGCGGTGGCGGCGCCACCGGCTGCTTCGCCAAGCTGTCGCGCCTCGCCAAGGCGGAACGGCAGCAGGCCGACAATGCCAGCTGGAAGGATCTGGTCGAAGCCGAGCGCGCCAGGCGCCTGTCGACCATCGACGCCGACAGCGAGGCGATCGAAAAGCGCGTTCTGGCCGAGGAAAAGGCCGACGCCGATGCCAAGAAGGCGCAGGAACAGGAAGTCCCGCCCCGGCCGTGACGGCATGGGGCGTCCTGCGGCGTCTGTTCATATCGATCCCGCGCCAGTGCAGCGCGGGACGAGCGGGGTGCAACCGGGGCGAATGAAGGAATTGATGATGCGTCTCCCCCGCCCCCTGCTGATCGCCGGCCTGGCCGCGCTGGCCCTGCCCGCCGCGCCGGCCGTCGCCCAGGATGATCCGCCGCAGAAGATCTTCAACCTCATCGTCTATGGCGATGATCCCTGCCCGACCGGCCAGGGCGAGGAAATCGTGGTCTGCGCCCGCAAGCCCGAATCCGAACGCTATCGCATCCCCAAGAAGCTGCGCGAAAAGCCCGAAGAAGTGGGAGGCCCCGGCTGGGGCAGCCAGGTCGCGACGATGGAACAGACCCAGCGCCAGATCCTGCCCAACAGCTGCTCGGCCATCGGCAGCAACGGCTTCACCGGCTGCACCGCCCAGATGCTGCAACAATGGTTCGCCGAACGGCGGATGCAGCAGAGCAGCAGCACGCCCTGAGCCGCTGCAGGCGAGCGGGCCTGAATAGCTAGAGCCATGCTGAACTTGTTTCAGCATTCATCAAACCCCAGCACCGGTGGACCTGTTGGGAAGGACAGGCCCTGAAACAAGTTCAGGGTGACGGTGATGGGTGACACAGGCGATGACCACCAACAGGGCCTAATGTATCAACACACGCCCTAGCGCGGATACAGCCCGTCCATATGCGCCAGGCTCTGCACGATCAGCGCCTCCAGCACGTCCATGTCGATATCCGCCAGCCGCTTGACATAGAGGCAGCCCTTGCCGCGCCGATGCTTGCCCAATGCCATGAAATCGGCGTCGTCGAGACCGGCGAGATAGAAGACCAGCTCCGCCTTGCGCGGCGCAAAGCCGATCCGGCACATGTCGCCCTCACGCCCGCTGTCATAGCGATAATGATAGCGGCCAAAGCCGATGATGCTCAGCCCCCACAGCCGTGGCGGCTCGCCCGACAGCCGCGCCATCAACGCCGCGACCATCCGACCATCCGCCTGTCGCTCGGCCGGTTCGACCGTGTCGAGATAGGCGGCGACATCCGCCATCGTCTCCGTGGTCTTGTTCTCACCCGTCGCCATCGGCTTGCCTTTCGCGGCCTGTCCGACTACAGGCTAGCGCGTCATCTGGGGAGTAGCCAGCCGTTCCGCTGAAAGGGACGGGCCATATGTCAACATATTTGGCCGAGAGGCCATGGCATATGGGATGCGGTATCAGCCGCATCGGGCGAGACCAATGGCATCGGCTTCCCAGTCCGGCCGGGCGGGGAAGACGGTGGCATTGTGTCTTTTGTCAGAGCCCGGCCCGGACGTTCTTCATGGAAGCCTTCCTCACCTCCACCGCCCTCGTCGCGCTCGCCGAAATGGGCGACAAGACGCAGTTGCTGGCCATGCTGCTCGCCACCCGCTTTCGCAAGCCGGTGCCGATCATCCTGGGCATCTTCGTCGCGACCATCGCCAATCATTTCCTCGCCGCGCTGGTCGGCCATTCGATTGCCGGGGTGCTGACCCAGCCCTGGTTCCGCTACGCTGTCGCCGCCAGCTTCATCGCCATGGCACTCTGGACGCTGGTGCCCGACAAGATCGACGAGGATGCGCCGCTCAAGGCCCCGTCCAAGGCCGGCGTGTTCGTGACCACGCTCGTTGCCTTCTTCCTGGTCGAAATGGGCGACAAGACGCAGGTGGCGACCGTGGCGCTGGGCGCCCAGTTCGACAATCTGCTCGCCGTCACCGCCGGCACCACCTGCGGCATGATGCTGGCCAATGTCCCGGCCGTGCTGTTCGGCGAAGCACTGGCGAAGCGCGTGCCGATGCGCGCGCTGCAGATCGGTGCGGCCCTGCTCTTCCTTCTCTTGGGCCTTTGGATGATCGCCGGACTGCAGGGCTGGATCGGCTGATTGGCTGGTCGCGTTTTCCGAGCCATCGGGTGATACCACCCGATTAGAAAACGCTCCAGAAAAGGGAACGCCGCCGCCGGCGGGCGGTTGTCAGCGGGCGGCGGAAGTTGCAAGGGAAACGGCACGAACTTTCCCCTTTTCGAACAGCATGGGACGCGCGTGATGAAGGACAATCTGGTAACCATCTTCGGCGGCGGCGGCTTTCTCGGGCGCCAGGTCGCCCAGGCGCTGATGGCACGCGGCGCGCGCGTCCGCATCGCCCAGCGCGACCTCGCCAATTCGGTCAAGGTGAAGGCGCTCGGCAATCTGGGCCAGACCCAATTCGTCGCGGCCAATATCCGCAAGCCCGACACCGTCGCCCGCGCCCTCCACGGCAGCGACATCGTCATCAACCTGGTCGGCATATTGAGCGGCGATTTCGACGCCATCCAGCATGAGGGCGCCGCCAATGTCGCTCAAGCGGCGGCCGCTGCCGGCGTCACCGCGCTGGTCCATGTCTCGGCGATCGGCGCCGACGCCAACAGCCCCTCGGCCTATGGCCGGTCCAAGGCTGCGGGCGAAGCCGCCGTGCTGGCCGCCTTCCCGACCGCGACCATCGTGCGCCCGTCGATCATCTTCGGCCAGGAGGACCAGTTCCTCAACCGCTTCGCCGGCGTCGCCAGCAGCGGCCCGGTCGTGCCGGTGATCGGCGCCGCCACCAAATTCCAGCCCGTCTATGTCGGCGACGTCGCCGAGGCGATCGCCAATGCGGCGCAGCAGCCCGGCGCCTTTGGCGGCAAGACCTTCGAACTCGCCGGCCCGCAGGTCATGAGCATGAAGGAAATCAACGCCTGGGTCGCCAAGGCGATCGGCCGGGGCGACAAGCCGCTGGTCGAGGTGCCCGGTGCCTTCGCCTCACTGCTGGCGATGCTGCCCGGCGGCCCGATCACCCGCGACCAGCTCGCCATGCTGGGCCAGGACAATGTCGCCGCGCCCGGCGCGCCGGGCCTTGAGGCGCTGGGCGTCGCCCCCACGCCGATGGCCGCCGTCGCCGAACGCTGGATGGTCCCCTATCGCAAGCATGGCCGCTTCGCCGGCCGCGTGAAGGCCTGATCCATTCCCGCCATCGGCTCGACGGGCCGATGATCGGCCACGACCGGCCGTGGCCATGCCGCTTTGCCTTTTCGCTGCACTGCGGCATGGTGCATCCCTGACATATAGGCATTGCCCGGCCCTCTCCCTTCGCGGGGGGAGGGCTTGGCTTATGCGCCCCCTGCTTGAGGATCCGACATCCCCATGGACATGCATTATCTGACGGTCATCCTGCTCGGCATCGTGGAGGGATTGACAGAATTTCTCCCCGTGTCCTCGACCGGCCACCTCATCCTGGCGAGCGAGTTGCTCGGCTATGATGCGTCGGTCTGGGCGATGTTCAACGTCATGATCCAGCTCGGTGCGATCCTCGCCGTCGTCGTCCTCTACTGGCGCACCTTCTGGGCGGTGGCCATGGGCCTGCTCCGCCTCGACCCGGTCAGCATCCGCTTCGTGCGCAACCTGCTGGTCGCCTTCATCCCCGCCGTCGTCATCGGCCTTGCCCTGCACGATTATATCGACACGCTGCTCGGCTCGCCCCGCGTCGTCGCCGTCGCGCTGGTGGTCGGCGGCGTCGCCATCCTGGTGATCGAACGCCTGATCAGGGAACAGCGCTTCCACGGCATCGCCGACATTCCGCTGGTCCGCGTCATCGGCATCGGCTTCATCCAGTGCCTCGCCATGGTGCCGGGCGTCAGCCGCTCGGGCGCGACCATCATGGGCGCGCTGACCTTGGGCGTCGAACGCCGCACCGCCGCCGAATTCAGCTTCTTCCTCGCCATCCCGACCATGCTCGGCGCCTCGACGCTGGAACTGCTCAAGAAGGGCGACCAGCTCACCAGCGCCCAGGTCGGCTGGGACAGCATCGCGCTCGGCTTCGTCGTCTCCTTCATCGTCGCGCTGCTGGTGATCAAATGGTTCGTCGGCCTGGTGTCGCGCCACGGCTTCGCACCCTTTGCCTGGTATCGAATCATTGCCGGCATCGGCGCGCTGGTCTGGCTCAGCCTGAGATAAGGCCGATACGGACCTAATATTTGAAAGATAATTACAGCGCCGCGACAGTCTTTTCCCAAACCGCCAGATAATAGGTCAGCTTAGCTGTCTTAAATGCCAGAATCCGCGTGACTCCGCGGGTTTTCCTGCTATGCGCACTGCAAACAATCGTTGCAGGGAAATGCCATGGCTGAAAATCCGATGCTGAAGTTCGTGGGCAAGGAACAGGCCTATCCGGAAAAGCGCGGCGCTGATGCGCGCGCCGAGGACTTTCTGGAAATCAGCAAGTCCTTCATTCTGGACAAGGCCGAGGAGCAGGCGTCGCGCTGCTCGCAATGCGGCGTGCCCTATTGCTCGACCCACTGCCCGCTGCACAATCATATCCCCGACTGGCTGCGCCTGACCGCCGAAGGGCGCCTGCGCGAAGCCTATGAGCTGTCGAACCTGACCAGCACCATGCCGGAAATCTGCGGCCGCATCTGCCCGCAGGACCGTCTGTGCGAGGGCAATTGCGTGATCGAATTTTCCGGCCACGGATCGGTCACCATCGGCTCGGTGGAAAAGTTCATCACTGACACCGCCTGGAAGGAAGGCTGGGTCGAACCGCTGGTCCCCGGCGCCGCGCGCGGCCAGTCGGTCGGCGTCATCGGTGCCGGCCCCGCCGGCCTCACCACCGCCGAATATCTGCGCGTCGCGGGCTATGAAGTGCATGTCTATGACCGGCACGACCGCGCCGGCGGCCTGCTGACCTATGGCATCCCCGGCTTCAAGCTGGAAAAGGATGTCGTCATGCGCCGCGTCCAGCGCCTCAAGGATGGCGGCATCATCTTCCACGAAGGGTTCGAAGTCGGCCGCGACGCCAGCATGGAACAGCTGCGTGCCAAGCATGACGCGATCCTGATCGCCACCGGCGTCTACAAAGCCCGCGACATCAAGGCGCCGGGCGTCGGCGCACCGGGCGTGGTCAAGGCGCTCGACTATCTCACCGCCTCCAACAAGGCGGGCTTCGGCGATGCCGTACCCGGCCATGAGGATGGCACCCTGCTCGCCACCGGCAAGAATGTCGTCGTGATCGGCGGCGGCGACACCGCGATGGACTGCGTCCGCACCGCCATCCGCCAGGGTGCCAAGTCGGTAAAGTGCCTCTATCGCCGCGACCGCGACAATATGCCCGGCTCGCAGCGCGAAGTCGCCAATGCCGAGGAGGAAGGCGTCGAGTTCGTCTGGCTGACCGCCCCGATCGCCTTCGAGGGTACGGAGCATGTCACCGGCGTCAAGGTCACCAAGATGCGCCTGGGTTCGCCCGACGCATCGGGCCGCCGCGCGCCCGAGCCCGATCCGGGCAGCGAACATACGCTGGAAGCCGATCTGGTCATCAAGGCGCTGGGCTATGATCCCGAAGACCTGCCTCGCCTGTTCGGCGCCGACGACCTGTCGGTCACCCGCTGGGGCACGCTGCGCGTCGATCACAAGACGATGATGACCAGCATGGACGGCGTCTTCGCCGCCGGCGACATCGTGCGCGGCGCATCGCTGGTGGTCTGGGCCATCCGCGATGGCCGCGACGTGACCGACCATATGCACAAATATCTCAAGGCCAAGGCCGTCGCCGCTGCCAGCGAGAAGGTTGCCGCGTGATGCGCCTCGCCTTCCTGTCCCTGTTTCTGCTGGCGGCCCCGGTCGCCGTGCAGGCGCAGACGCCGGCGGCGCCTGTAGCCGCCGAGCAGCCGGTCGATCCGGCGCTGCTCGCCAAGGCGCAGCCGATCGCGGCCCTCATCCTGCCCGACGGCACGATGGAAAAGATGATGGGCCCGATGATGCAGAAGATGATGGGCCCGATGATGGACAGCATGACCAAGATGCCCATCCGCGAGTTCCTGAAGGTCGGCGGCATCGACCCCGAACGGGCCGAAGGTCTGGGCGAAGGCACGATGGAGGAAATGATGGCGATCCTCGATCCCAATTTCCGCAAGCGGATGGACGTGATCGTCAACACCATGATGCCCGCCATGGGCCGCTTCATGGGCCGTTACGAACCGGACATGCGCGCCGGCATGGCGGAGGCTTTTGCCTATCGCTACAATGCGAACGAGCTGGATCAGATCGCCGCCTTCCTGAAGACGCCGACCGGCGCCAAGTTCGGCGAGGGCTTCATGCAGCTGGCAACCGACCCCCATTATATCGGCCGCATGCAGAAGATCATGCCCGACATGATGAAGGCCATGCCGGAGATCATGCAATCCTCCCAGGCCGAACTCGCCAAGCTGCCCAAGCCGCGCACCTATAAAGACCTGACCAAGGCCGAACGCGACCGCCTCACCGCATTGCTCGGGGCGGACACGCAAAAGGCAAACTGACGATCGACGCCGGCACGCCGGCACCAACAGAATGAAGGCGGCCGTGCCCCAAGAAAGGGACGGCCAGATGCAAGGGTAAGTCATCATGACCGACACCAATTTCATGGCCAGCCCCGAAGAGCGCGCACGCATCGCTGCCGAGGGCATGTATCATCCCGAGATGGAGGGCGATGCCTGCGGCGTCGGCCTGGTCGCCGCGACCGACGGCCGGCCCAGCCGCCGCGTCGTCTCCTCCGCGATCGATGCGCTGAAAGCCGTGTGGCACCGCGGCGCGGTCGATGCCGATGGCAAGACCGGCGATGGCGCCGGCATCCATGTCGACCTGCCGGTCCGCTTCTTCGACGATGCGATCGCCGATTCGGGCCACAAGCCGCTGCCCAACCGCCTCGCCGTCGGCATGATCTTCCTGCCGCGCACCGACCTCAGCGCGCAGGAAACCTGCCGCACCATCGTCGAAGCCGAGATCATCGACGCGGGCTACACCATCTATGGCTGGCGCCAGGTGCCGGTCGACGTCTCCGTCATCGGCGAGAAGGCGCAGCGCACCCGTCCCGAGATCGAGCAGATCATGATCGCCGGCCCGATGCCCGAAGAGCGCGACGTCGGCGAGTTCGAGAAGGATCTCTACCTGATCCGCCGCCGCATCGAGAAGAAGGTGATCGAAGCGCAGATCAGCGATTTCTACGTCTGCTCGCTGTCGTGCCGCTCGATCATCTACAAGGGCCTGTTCCTCGCCGAATCGCTGTCGGTCTTCTATCCGGACCTGCAGGACGAACGGTTCGAGAGCCGTGTCGCCATCTTCCACCAGCGCTATTCGACCAACACCTTCCCGCAATGGTGGCTGGCCCAGCCGTTCCGCACCCTCGCCCATAATGGCGAGATCAACACGATCCGCGGCAACAAGAACTGGATGAAGAGCCACGAGATCAAGATGGCGTCGCTGGCCTTCGGCGAGCAGTCGGAGGACATCAAGCCGGTGATCCCGGCCGGTGCGTCGGATACCGCCGCACTGGACGCCGTGTTCGAGGCGATCTGCCGTTCGGGCCGCGATGCGCCCACGGCCAAGCTGATGCTGGTGCCCGAGGCATGGCAGGCGGAAAGCGCCGAACTGCCCAAGGCGCATGCCGACATGTATGAATATCTCGCCTCCGTGATGGAGCCGTGGGATGGCCCGGCCGCGCTCGCGATGACCGACGGCCGCTGGGTCGTGGCCGGTGTCGACCGCAACGCGTTGCGCCCGCTGCGCTACACGCTGACCGGCGACAATCTGCTGATCGTGGGTTCGGAAACCGGCATGGTCGTCGTGCCCGAAACCACCATCGTCCAGAAGGGCCGCATGGGTCCGGGCCAGATGATCGCGATCGATCTGCAGGAAGGCGAAGTCTATGACGACCGCGCGATCAAGGATCGCATCGCGGGTGAGCGCCCCTATGGCGACCTGATCAAGGACTTCCTCGACATCACCGACCTGCCCGACGTCCCCAGCGCCCTGCCGGCATGGGACAAGGCGGAACTGACCCGTCGCCAGGTCGCGGCCAACATGACGCTGGAGGATATGGAACTGATCCTCGCGCCGATGGTGGAGGATGCCAAGGAAGCGATCGGCTCGATGGGCGACGACACGCCGCTGGCGGTCATCTCCGACAAGCCGCGCACCATCAGCCATTTCTTCCGCCAGAATTTCAGCCAGGTCACCAACCCGCCGATCGACCCGTTGCGCGAACGGCATGTGATGAGCCTCAAGACGCGCTTCTCCAACCTCCACAACATCCTGGAGGAAGATGCGCAGAACAGCCATGTGCTGGTGCTGGAATCGCCGGTGCTCAACAGCGCCGAATGGGCGCGGCTCAAGGCCTATTTCGGCCCGGCCGTGGCCGAAATCGACTGCACCTTCCCCTCGACCGGCGGCCAGGAACAGCTGCGCGCGGCGATCGCCCGCATCCGTGAGGAGGCCGAGCAGGCGGTGCGCGAAGGACGCAGCGAACTGTTCCTGACCGACGAGCGTGCCGGGCAGGACCGGGTCGCGATCCAGGGCGTGCTGGCGGCCGCGGCCGTCCACACCCATCTCGTCCGCAAGGGCCTGCGCAGCTATGCGTCGATCAACGTGCGGTCGGCCGAAGCGCTCGACACCCATTATTTCGCGGTGCTGATCGGCGTGGGCGCAACCACGGTGAACGCCTATCTGGCCGAAGCCAGCATCGCCGATCGCCACGCCCGAGGCCTGTTCGGCGACCTGACCCTCGACCAGTGTTTCGAGCGTCAGCGCACCGCGATCAACGAGGGTCTGCTCAAGATCATGTCCAAGATGGGCATCGCGGTCGTCAGCTCCTATCGTGGCGGCTATAATTTCGAAGCGGTCGGCCTGTCGCGCGCCCTGGTCAACGATCTCTTCCCCGGCATGCCGGCGAAGATTTCGGGCGAAGGCTATGCCTCGCTCCACTATTCGGCGATGCTGCGCCACGACAAGGCCTATGACAGCGCGGTCGTCCGCCTGCCGATCGGCGGCTTCTATCGCCAGCGCAACGGCGGCGAGGCCCATGCCTATTCCGCCCAGCTGATGCACCTGCTGCAGACCGCCGTCGGCACCGACAGCTATTCGACCTATCTGCAATTCTCGCGCGGCGTGCGCGACCTGCCGCCGGTCTATCTGCGCGACCTGATGGAGTTCAACTTCGCCCGCGAGGCGGTGCCGATCGACGAGGTGGAAGCCACCACCGAGATCCGCAAGCGCTTCGTGACGCCGGGCATGTCGCTGGGCGCACTCAGCCCCGAAGCGCATGAGACGCTGGCGATCGCCATGAACCGCATCGGCGCCAAGGCGGTGTCGGGCGAGGGTGGCGAGGATGCCGCGCGCTTCAAGCCCTATGAGAATGGCGACAACGCCAATTCGGTGATCAAGCAGATCGCGTCGGGCCGCTTCGGCGTTCATGCCGAATATCTGGGCAGCGCCGAAGAAATCGAGATCAAGGTCGCACAGGGCGCCAAGCCCGGCGAGGGCGGCCAGCTGCCCGGCTTCAAGGTGACCGAGTTCATCGCCCGCCTGCGTCACTCGACGCCCGGCGTGACGCTGATCTCGCCGCCGCCGCACCATGACATCTACTCGATCGAGGATCTCGCGCAGCTCATCTATGACTGCAAGATGATCAACCCGCGCGCGCGCGTCTGCGTCAAGCTGGTCAGCCAGGCCGGCATCGGCACGGTCGCGGCCGGCGTTGCCAAGGCGCATGCCGACGTGATCCTGGTCGCCGGCCATGTCGGCGGCACCGGCGCCAGCCCGCAGACCTCGATCAAATATGCCGGCACCCCCTGGGAAATGGGCCTGTCGGAAGCCAATCAGGTGCTGACCCTCAACGGCCTGCGCCACCGCGTGAAGCTGCGCACCGATGGCGGCCTCAAGACCGGGCGCGACATCGTCATCGCCGCGATCCTGGGCGCCGAGGAGTTCGGCATCGGCACGCTGTCGCTGGTCGCCATGGGCTGCATCATGGTGCGCCAGTGCCACAGCAACACCTGCCCCGTGGGCGTCTGCGTGCAGGATGAGAAGCTGCGCCAGAAGTTCACCGGCACCCCGGAAAAGGTCATCAACCTGATGACCTTCATCGCCGAGGAAGTGCGCGAGATCCTGGCCCGTCTGGGCTTCCGCAGCCTGGACGAAGTGATCGGCCGCACCGAACTGTTGAAGCAGGTCAATCGCGGCGCCGAGCATCTCGACGATCTCGACCTCAACCCGATCCTGGCCAAGGTCGACGCCCCCGACGAGCATCGCCGCTTCAGCCTGCCGCAGTGGCGCAATGAAGTGCCCGACAGCCTCGACGCGCAGATGATGAAGGATGCCCGCGCCGTGTTCGAGCGCGGCGAGAAGATGCAGCTGACCTACACGGTGCGCAACACGCACCGCGCCGTCGGCACCCGCCTCTCCTCGGCCGTGACCGAAAAGTTCGGCATGTCGACGCTGGCGGACGGCCATCTGACCGTGCGCCTGCGCGGTTCGGCCGGCCAGTCGCTCGGCGCCTTCCTCTGCAAGGGCATCACCCTGGAAGTGTTCGGCGACGCTAACGACTATGTCGGCAAGGGGCTTTCGGGCGGCATCATCAAGGTGCGCACCACCGTCTCCTCGCCGCTCTCGTCGAAGGACAATACCATCCTTGGCAACACCGTCCTCTACGGCGCGACCAGCGGCAAGCTGTTCGCGGCGGGCCAGGCCGGCGAGCGCTTCGCTGTCCGCAATTCGGGCGCGAAGGTGGTGGTCGAAGGATGCGGCGCCAATGGCTGCGAATATATGACCGGCGGCACCGCCGTGATCCTGGGCAAGACCGGCGCCAATTTCGGCGCGGGCATGACCGGCGGCATGGCCTTCATCCTCGACGAGGATGGCAGCTTCCCGAGCCGCGCCAACCCGGAAAGCATCGTCTGGCAGCGTCTGGACAGTGCCCATTGGGAAGGCGAGCTCAAGGCGCTGATCGCTGAACATGCGGTCGCGACCGACAGCAAATGGTCGAACACCATCCTGGAGGATTGGGATCGCTGGCGCCGCTACATCTGGCAGGTCTGCCCGAAGGAAATGGTCAATCGCCTGACCCATCCGCTGAGCGACGCATCGACCCCGGTCGCTGCCGAATAATTACTGCGGCAAGCCCGCCTCTGCCGGTTCTGCGGGGACCGGCGGGGACGGCGCCGTCGTCGCCGCGACCGGCCTCAGCGCCGGTCCCGGTTCCGCCTCGCCCGCCGCGAATCGCTCGATCCGCGGCGGCAGGCGATCGACCCGCACCGTCGGCTGCGGCAGCGGCGGATACCCCAACGCCGCCGATTCGACCGGCTGTTCCTCTTCCGCCAGATAGTCGCGCACCGCCGGATCGCGCGATTCGCCGATCATGCCATCGGCATCCAGCCCCGCCATGTCGGCCTGCATCCGCCGTTCCTCCAGCGTCGGCCCGCATCCGGTGCAGGTCACGAACGCCGGTCCGCGCTCGGCCTCCGGCAAATTCGGCACCGTCGCCATGTCGCCGTTATCCAGTTCCGCCTCCAGCGCAGGCCGCACCGGCTTTTGCGGGCTGGTGACATAGGCGCCCAGGCCAAGCCCCATCACCGCGGCAACCACCAACGCGCCGCCCGATCCCACCCAGAAATGCAACGACATGGGGCCAGCCCCCTTTCGCAACCGACTTTCTGCCAAACAAAGATAACGTTGATGCCGATCACTGGTTGCATGACCCAAAAGCCTTTGCTAAGGGCCGCCTCCTACCAAGGCACCGGCCCCGCCGGTTTCCCTGTTGATGTGCGGTCGTGGCGGAATTGGTAGACGCGCAACGTTGAGGTCGTTGTGGCCGAAAGGCCGTGGAAGTTCGAGTCTTCTCGACCGCACCATCACTTTCCCGATAGCTGCAGATGATGATGACAGCCCCCTGCGGGCACGCCCCATCCTGCCTGCCCGGCCTTGGTTCTCCAGCCGAATTTTCCTATATCCCACGCGGGGCACCGCGATGATGTGGGACAGACGACCATGGACAAATCCGCCGAAGACCTGATCCCCGACACGGTGGAAGGCGTCTCCAGCTATGACGGCCCGGCCGGCGGCTGGGGCGCCCTGCGTGCAGTGGCCAAGACGGTCGCCGAACAGATGCGCGCCAGCCCCGACACCCGCGCCCTGCTCCAGATGAACCAGCCCGACGGCTTCGACTGCCCCGGCTGCGCCTGGCCCGACCCCAAGCACACCTCTTCGTTCGAATTCTGCGAGAATGGCGCCAAGGCCGTCACCTGGGAAGCGACGGTCAAGCGCGTCGATCCCGATTTCTTCGCCCGCCACAGCGTCAGCGAATTGTGGAACTGGACCGACCACAAGCTCGAAGATGCCGGCCGCCTGACCGAGCCGCTGCGCTATGATGCCGCGACCGACCATTTCGTGCCGATCAGCTGGGACGAAGCCTTTGCCCGCGCCGGCGCCGCGCTCCAGGCGCTCGACCATGCCGACCAGGCCGAATTCTACTGCTCGGGCCGCGCCTCGAACGAATCCGCCTTTCTCTACCAGCTGTTCGCCCGCGAATTCGGCACCAACAATTTCCCCGACTGCTCGAACATGTGTCATGAGGCTACCAGCACCGGCCTCCCCAAGTCGATCGGCATCGGCAAAGGCACGGTGACGCTGGAGGATTTCGACCATGCCGACGCGATCTTCTGCATCGGCCATAATCCGGGCACCAACCATCCCCGCATGCTGAGCACGCTCGCCACCGCCTCCAAGCGCGGCGTGCCGATCATCGTCGCCAACCCGATGCGCGAACGCGGGCTGGAACGCTTCAAGTCGCCTCAGCATCCCACCGAAATGCTCTCGCCCGGCGCCACCCCGCTCGCGTCCGCCTATCATCAGGTGCGGATCGGCGGCGACATGGCGATGCTCAAGGGCATGATGAAGGCGCTGCTGGCGATCGAGGCACAGCAGCCCGGCACGCTCGACCACGGCTTCATCGCCCAGCATACAGAGGGCTTCGACGCCCTGCGCGCCGATATCGAGGCGACCCAATGGCCGTGGATCGAGCGCCTGTCCGGCCTCACCCGCGAAGCGATCGAGAGCATGACCCATGTCTATGCCAGGGCCGACCGGGTCATCATCTGCTATGGCATGGGCATCACCCAGCATCGCCACGGCACGCAGAATGTGCAGGCGCTCGCCAACCTGCTGCTGCTGCGCGGCAATTTCGGCAAGCCCGGCGCCGGCATCTGCCCGTTGCGCGGCCATAGCAATGTGCAGGGCGACCGCACCGTCGGCATCACCGAACTGCCGACCGAAGCGATGCTGCAACGGCTCGACACCGCCTTTTCCATCCAGTCGCCGCGCAAGCATGGCCATAATGCGGTCGAGGCGTTGGCCGCCATGCACGCTGGCGAATCAAAAGCGCTGATATCGCTCGGCGGCAATCTCGCCGTCGCCATGCCCGATCCCGACGCCTGTTTCGCCGCCGTGCGCCGGCTCGACCTGTCGGTCAACATCCTCACCAAGTTCAACCGCACCTGCCTGCTGACCGCGCGCGAGACACTGATCCTGCCCTGCCTTGGCCGCACCGAACTGGATCTTCAGGCCGCCGGCCCGCAATGGGTGACGGTGGAGGACAGCATGTCGATGGTCCACGCCTCGCGCGGCAAATTGAAGCCCCCCTCGCCCCATGTGCGCTCCGAACCGGCGATCGTTGCGGGCCTGGCCAGGGCCGCCATGCCCGCCAGCCGCACCGACTGGGACGGCATGGTCGCCGATTATGACCGCATCCGCGACGGGATCGAGGCGGTCTATCCCGATTTCCGCGACTTCAACATCCGGGTGCGTGAACCGGGCGGTTTCCGCCTGACCGTCGGCCCCAGCGACCGGATCTGGAACACGCCCAGCGGCAAGGCGCAGTTCATCACCCACCCGGCCGCGCCGGACGAGGGCGCGCTGCCGCTGCTGCTCACCACCATCCGCAGCCATGACCAGTATAATACCACCATCTATAGCTATGATGACCGCTATCGCGGCATCCATGGCCGGCGCGACATCATCTTCGCGAACGAGATCGATCTGGCGGAGATGGGCCTGGCCCATGGCGACAAGGTCGATGTGACGACGCCGGCCGGGCGCGAATTACGCGGCTTCACCATCGTCATGCACGCCATCGCGCGCGGATCGCTCGCCGCCTATTATCCCGAGGCGAACAATCTCGTCCCGCTCGACGATTATGATCCGGCCAGCGGCACCCCCGCCTACAAGTCGATTCCCGTCATGGTGCGCGCCGCCCGATGAGCGACGCCGACCGGCCTGCCCGCTTCACCCGGATCACCCCGGACGGCGGCCGCGCACCCGTCACCCGCGCGGTCGCGGTCGAATGCCCTGTCGCGCTCGAATATAATGGCATCGGCTATGCCGTGCTGATGGCGACCCCGGCCGATCTCGACGATCTCGCCACCGGCTTCGCCTTGTCCGAACGGCTGATCGATAGTGCCGCCGACATCATCGACATCGACATCCATGAAGCGCCCCAGGGCCTGCTACTGCGCATCCGCCTGATCGCCGATCGCCATGACCGCATCCTCGCCCGCGTCCGCCACCGCGTCGCCGAATCCTCCTGTGGCCTGTGCGGCATAGAGAATCTGGAGCAGGCGCTGCGCCCGCTGCCGCGCGTCACCGCCGTCACCCAGGCCAGCGACGATGCCCTGTTCCGCGCCCTCGATGCGCTCGACGCACGCCAGCCGGGCAATCAGCGCACCGGCGCGCTCCACGCCGCCGCCCTCGCCGCGCCCGACGGCACGCTCCGCCTCGCGCGCGAGGATGTCGGCCGCCACAACGCCTTCGACAAGCTGATCGGCGCTATGGCCCGCGCCGGCCTTGGCTGGGATGGCGGCTTCGCCCTCCTCTCCTCGCGCTGTTCCTATGAACTGGTGGAAAAGGCCGCGCTCGCGGCCTGCCCGCTGCTCGTCACCCTTTCCGCCCCGACCAGCCTGGCGCTCGATCGTGCCGCCGAATCGGGCCTGCGCCTCATCACCCTCGCCCGGCGCGACGCCATGCTCGAACGGGCGGACGGACCGGCACAGCGCAATTTGGGCACGGCCAAGCAAAACTTGGTTGAGCCAGACACTCTATCTTATAAGTAGAGATTGCCTCAAACGGAGCGGACTGGTCCCCGCCCGGATGACGACATCGGCATCGGACCCGCGGCTTTTGATCGGGATGCAGCTTGCTCCGCGTCACCAACAGCTAAAGCGCACGATGCTCGGGCGACGACGCCAGCTTCGTGTTCCCCCCAACGAAACGGGGAATGAAACGATGTGCCATCCATCTGAAATCTAGGGCCTGACGCCCGCCACGCAGCGCGCTGCTTGTCAGCGCGCCTCCATCCGCCCGTCCTCCGCCGATGCGTCGTGCGGGAAAGGGGGATCGCATGCCCGTGGAAGCTCGCGGCCGACGCGCGTCGCCGCACCCAGCCTATTCCGTGTCGCTGCTCCAGGCGGCCGCCGCGCTCTACGGCCTGAACGCCGTGCACGACGATGCCCTGCGTCCGCAGCCCACAAGCAGAACAGACAAGAAATTCAGGGAGTAAGCCTCTTCATGTCCCAAGTCCTCGCGCCCAGCCGACCCCGGCACGGCCTGTCCCTCCGTCGCCTGCTGCTCACCGGCGTCGCCATCGGCCTGTTGCCGAGCGCCGCTCATGCTGCCGACGAACCCGCCGCCGCGGCACCTGCGCCCGCGCCCGAAGCCGCTGTCGATGAAGGCGATTATGGTGCCCCCATCCTGGTCACCGCCCGCCGCCGCGCCGAAAAGGCGCAGGACGTGCCGGTCGCCCTCTCGGTCGTCGGCGGCGATCTGGTCGAACAGCGCGGCGACTATACGCTCGCCGCCGTGCAGCAGGTCGCGCCCAGCCTCCAGCTGTTCAGCTTCAACCCCCGCAACACCAACATCAACATCCGCGGCCTCGGCTCCAACGTCGCGCTGACCAATGACGGCCTCGAAAATGGCGTCGGCGTCTATATCGACGATGTCTATTATGGCCGCGTCGGCGCCAGCCAGTTCGACCTGGTCGACCTCGAACGGATCGAGGTGCTGCGCGGGCCGCAGGGCACCTTGTTCGGCAAGAACACCACCGCCGGCGCGATCAACATCACCACCCGCCAGCCGAGCTTCGATTTCGGCGGCCAGGTGGAAGCGACGCTGGGCGACTATGGCTTCCATCAGCTGCGCGGCTCGGTCACCGGCGGCCTCACCGACTGGGCGGCGGTGCGCATCAGCATTGCCGACACCCATCGCGATGGTTTCCTGACCAATGTCCATAACGGCAAGAAAATTCACGATTACGACAATTTCACCGCGCGCGGCCAGCTGCTGCTGACCCAGGGTGAGGGCTTCAGCCTGCGCCTGATCGGTGACTATGCCAAGCAGACGCTCAATTGCTGCGTCCGCCTGCCCAGCACCGTCTTCACCACCTATGATGACGGCAACATCATCGCGAACAATTTCGCGATCCGCGCCGCCCGCGCCGGCTACACGCCGCTGGCCACCGATCCCTTCGCCCGCAAGGTCGATGTCGATGGCCAGTTCCAGGCGAACATGAATCAATGGGGCATTTCGGGCAAGGCCGACTGGGATGTCGGCCCGGTCACGCTCAGCTCCATCACCGCCTATCGCGCCTGGAACTGGTATCCGCGCAACGACAGCGACGCCACCTCGCTCTCGGTCAACACGCTCAACCATCAGGAAAATAACCAGCGCCAGTTCAGCCAGGAATTTCGCGTCGCCTCCAATGGCGACACCCGCCTCTCCTATGTGCTGGGCGCTTATTATTTCTGGCAGATCATCAACGGGTCGGGCGCCGCCGGCTATGGCGTAGACGCGCCGCTCTGGCTCTTCCCCAATGCCGATCCGGTGGTCAGCAATGCGGCTGTCAACGGCTTCGTCGCCCGCTCCAGCTCCAATCCGGAAACCAAGAGCGCCGCGCTGTTCGGCCAGGCCAGCTACGCCATCATCCCCGACAGCCTCTCGCTGACGCTCGGCCTGCGCTACACGCACGAGAAGAAGCAGGGCAGCTACAGCCAATGGTGGGCGGAGGGGAATGATCTTTCCAGCCTGACCGCGGCCCAGCGCACCGCAGCGATCGCACTGCGCAACAGCCTCAACCCCGTCACCAGCTACTCGACCGGCTTCACCGACAACAGCCTCTCGGGTCTGGCCACCCTGTCCTACAAGGTGACGCCGGACGTGCTGGTCTATGCCACCTATTCGCGCGGCAACAAGTCGGGCGGCCTCAACCTCACCAACATCCCGGCCGGGGTCAGCCCCGATGTCGGCGGCGAGAAGGTCGACAATTACGAAGCGGGCGTGAAGAGCCAGTTCTGGGGCGGCAAGGCAACGCTCAACGCCGCCGCCTTCTGGACCAATATCTTCGACTATCAGACCGCGATCACCGAACAGATTGTCGGCACCAACAGCACCCGCAATTACATCACCAACATCCCCGAGGCGCGCGCGCGCGGCTTCGAACTGGACGGTGCGCTGGCGCTCAGCCGCTATGTCAACCTCAACGCCTCGCTCGCTTATACCGACGCCTATTATGTCGACTTCAAGAACGGCCCCACCCCGGTCGAGGCACTGAACCCGACCACCGGCGGCTCGGCCGTGACCGACCTGAGCGGCAAGCCGCTGTCGGGCGTGCCCGAATGGTCGTGGAGCGCGGGCGGCGACTTCGCCATTCCGCTCGGCACCACCAAATGGGGCGACGCCCAATTTTACGGCCGCGCCGACTATAGCTGGCGTTCCTCCTACTACACCGCCGTGTCGGACAGCCGCTACTCGCTGGTGCCCAGCTACGGCGTCGCCAATGCGCGCATCGGCGTGCGGCTGGACGATGGCCTGATCGACATGTCGCTCTGGGCCAAGAACCTGTTCGACAAGGATTATGTCGACACGCTCTCGGTCGCGAACACCGGCCTCGTCACCGCCACCGTCGGCGATCCCCGCACCATCGGCGTCACCCTGCGCAGCAAATTCTGACCCCCAATACGGAGGCAAGATCATGGCTACCCTTCCCTACGCAGACTATCTGGATGACCGGAGCATCATCCGGCCGGAACCCGCCCGCGTCGGGGAGGGGGAGCCCTCGCGCCTGCGCCTCACCGGCTTCGCCTCGATCGCGGTGCCGATCGCCGGCGCCGGCCTGCCGCTCGCCTTGTTCGTGCCGCAGCTTTACGCCACCCAGTTCGGCCTCTCGCTCGCGACCATCGGCTTCATCTTCCTGCTGGGCCGCATCTGGGATGTCAGCGCCGATCCGCTGGTCGGCGCGCTCAGCGACCGCACCCGCAGCCGCTTTGGCCGGCGCCGCCCGTGGATCGCGGCCGGCGGCCTGTTGTTCGGCCTGTCCTCCGCCCTGCTCTTCTTCCCGCCCGCCGCGCTGGTGACGCCCGCCTATCTCGGCGCCGCCCTCTTCTTCTTCTATCTCGGCTGGTCGATGATCGAGATACCGGCCTCCGCCTGGGCCGGCGAGCTGTCGCGCCATTATCATGGCCGCACCCGCGTCGTCAGCTATCAGGCGCTGCTGCGCGCCATCGGCCTGCTCGCCGTGCTGGTGCTGCCGACCATCCTCGACCAGGTCGAGCCGGGCAATGGCACGCTTAAGCTGCAATTGGTCGGCGGCTTCATCATCGCCACCCTGATCCCCAGCCTCGCCCTCACCCTCTTTTCCGTGCCCGAACCGCCAGTGCCCGCCACCCCGCCGGTCCGCCAGAGCTTCTGGCGCGCCACCAGCGTCATCTTCTCCGACCGGCTGCTGCTGCGTGTCCTCGCCTCCGACGCGGTGGTCACCGCCGGCCAGTCGATCCGCGCCAGCCTGATCGTCTTCTTCGCCGTCTGGTATATGGGCCTGCCCGCCTGGGCGAGCGGCCTCTACCTGCTCCAGTTCATCTTCGGCGTCGCCGCCGCGCCGATCTGGCTGCGCATCGGCACCCGCATCGGCAAGCGTCAGGCCGCGATCAGCGGCGAAATCGCCCAGGCGGCGATCAATATCGGCCTGCTCTTCGTCTTCCCCGGCGGCCTGCCGCTGCTGCTCGCCCTCACCATTGCCCAGGGGCTGACCCAGGGCTCGGGCAACCTCATGCTGCGCGCCATGGTCGCCGATGTGGCCGACGCCCATCGGCTGCGCACCGGCCATGACCGCACCGGCCTCTTCTTCTCGGTCTTTGCCCTCTCGGCCAAGCTCGGCCCGGCGATCGGCATCGGCATTGCCCTGCCGCTCATCGCCTGGCTCGGCTTTGCCGCCGGCCCGCACAATGATGCCACCGCGCTCGAAGGATTGAAGACCGTCTTCGCCCTCGGCCCGGCCCTGGCCCACATCATCGCCACCCTCATCATCTGGCGCTTCCCGCTCGACGAAGCCGCCCATGCCGAAATCCGCCGCGCCCTCGACCAGCGCGACGCGATCCCCGCCTGACCGTCCACGCATAAACTCAAGGAGACCTGCCATGACCATCCTGACCCAGAGCTTCCTCAACGCCGCCGATGCCGACGGTCCGCTCGATGTCGTTCCCGTCGCCGGCCGCATCGGCGCGGAGATTCGCGGCGTTGCGCTGGGCGGCGACCTTGACGACGCCACCATCGCCGCGATCCGCGCCGCCCTCGTCCGCCACAAGGTGATCTTCTTCCGCGCCCAGCATCATCTCGACGATGCCGGCCAGGAAGCCTTTGCCGAACGGTTCGGCAAGCCCGTCGCCCACCCGACCGTCCCGGTCGTGCCCGGCTCCAAATATCTGCTGGAACTGGATTCGAAGGAGGGCCGCGCCGCGTCGAGCTGGCACACCGACGTCACCTTCGTCCCCGCTTACCCCGAATCCTCGATCCTGCGCGCCATCGTCATCCCGCAGGCGGGCGGTGACACGCTCTGGGCCAATACGGCAGCCGCCTATGAGGAACTGCCCGAACCATTGCGCCAGCTCGCCAACAGCCTGTGGGCGGTCCATTCCAACCTCTACGACTATGCCTCGGTCGTCACCAACGCGAACGAGGAAGCGGTGAAGCGCTATCGCGAAGTCTTCGCCTCGACCGTCTATGAAACCGAACATCCGCTGGTCCATGTCCATCCCGAAAGCGGCGAGCGCTCGCTGATCCTGGGCCATTTCTTCAAGCAGTTCGTCGGCCTCAGCCAGGCCGACAGCCAGCGCCTCTTCGCCACATTCCAGGATGCCGTGACCCGGCCGGAAAACACCGTGCGCTGGCGCTGGCAGCCGGGCGACGTCGCCATCTGGGACAATCGCGCCACCCAGCATCGCGCCATCGCCGATTTCGGCACCCAGCATCGCCAGCTGCGCCGCGCCACCATCGCCGGCACCGTCCCCGTCTCGATCGACGGCCGCAACAGCCGCATCATCAAGAAGGAAGATGGCAAGATTGCCGAAGCCGCCTGAGCAGGGCTTGCTCACCCCCCCAACCTGCCCCTGACCTTCGGCACACTGGGCCGCGTTCCTTCCGGACGCGGCCCCTTTTCACGGAAGACCCCATGAAGCTCCGCACTGTCCTTGCCAGCCTGGCGCTGGCCACCGCCCTCACCACGCCCGCGGCGGCGCAGGAAAAGCGTCCCAATTTCCTGGTGATCGTCGCCGACGACCTGGGCTATTCCGATCTCGGCGCCTTTGGCAGCGAGATATCCACACCCAATCTCGACCGGCTCGCTCTGTCGGGCGTGCGCCTGACCGGCTTCCACACCGCGCCCACCTGCTCGCCAACCCGGTCGATGCTGCTGTCGGGCACCGACAATCATCGCGCCGGCCTTGGCACCATGGCGGAAATGCAGGCCCCCAATCAGGTCGGCAAGCCCGGTCATGAAGGCTATCTGCGCACCGACATCGCCGCCCTGCCCGAAGTCCTGACCGTCGGCGGCTATCGCACCCTCTTCTCTGGCAAATGGCATCTCGGCCTCACGCCGCAGCAGGATCCCCATGCCCGCGGTTTCCAGCACAGCTTCGCGCTACTGCAGGGGGCGGGCAATCATTATGGCACCGACATTTCGGCCACGCCCAAGCCCGGCTTCACCACCTATCGCGAGGATGGCCGCACGCTCGAAAGCCTGCCCAGCGACTATTATTCCTCCGACGCCTTCGCCACCAAGCTGATCGACCAGATCAAGGCGACCAAGGACGACAAGCCCTTCTTCGCCTATCTCGCCTTCACCGCGCCGCACTGGCCGCTACAGGCCCCGGCCGAAACCATCGCCAAATATAAGGGCCGCTATGAGGCGGGCTATGAAGCGTTGCGCGCCGAGCGGCTGAAGAAGCAGGTCGCGCTCGGCCTGGTCCCGGCCAGCGCCGCGCAGCATCCCCTTGAAAACAGCAAGCCCTGGGCGCAGCTGACCCCGGACGAAAAGAAGACCGCGTCGCGGACGATGGAAATCTATGCCGCGATGGTCGACCGGCTCGACCAGAATGTCGGCCGGGTGATCGATGCGCTCAAGGCCAGCGGCGAATATGACAACACCGTCATCCTCTTCCTCGCCGACAATGGCGCCGAGGGGATGGACCTGGTCCATGCCAAGAATCCCCGCTTCCGCGCCCGCGCCGAGGCGGCCGACAACAGCTATGACAATCTCGGCAAGGACAGCAGCTATATCAGCTATGGCCCCGGCTGGGCGCAGGCGGCAACCACCCCCTCCTGGCTCTACAAGGCGTTCGCGACCGAGGGTGGCACCCGCACCACCGCCTTCCTCTCCGGACCAGCGGTGAAGAAGCCCGGCAGCATCGCCCATGATTATCTCAATGTCATGGACGTCGCCCCCACGCTGATCGACCTTGCCGGCATCGCCCCGCCCAAGGGGACGTTCCAGGGCCGCACCGTCCAGCCGATCCGTGGCACCAGCTGGGCGCCCTGGCTCGCCGGCACGGCGCAGACGGTGCATCCCGCCAGCGAGGCGATCGGCACCGAATTGTTCGGCTCGCGCGCATTGCGTCAGGGCGACTGGAAGATCACCGATGCCGGCGATGGCCAATGGCATCTGTTCAACATCGCCGCCGATCCGGGCGAGACCACGGACCTGTCCGCCCGCGAACCGGCGCGCCGGGCGGCGCTGGAAAAGGCGTGGGACGCCTATGCCAGCGATGTCGGCGTCGTCCTGCCCAACCCGCGCATCATGGTGGAATAACCCGCGCATCAGGGGGATGGCACGCCCATCCCCCTCTTCTCCATCGCATTTTCCCCTTGCCCCGGCGGCGATCCCATGCACAAAGCTTGCCAATTGCCGCAGGCGGACCCATGTCCGCCGCACCCCGATTTGGCGGCACAAGGATTGAAGTGATGGACGATGTGACGATCCAGGACAGGGCCGCTTCGGCGCGACCGCTCGCCCCGCAGGAAGTGGGCGAGGGCCTGTCCGTCATCTCGATCGCGAAAAGCTATGACAAGCGCGTCGTCCTGTCCGACGTGTCGCTGACCGTGGGCAAGGGCGAGGTCGTCGGCCTGCTCGGCCCCAATGGCGCGGGCAAGACGACCTGCTTCTATTCGGTCATGGGCCTCGTCCGTCCCGACCAGGGCCGCATCATCCTCGACGGCCAGGATATTACCGGCCTGCCCATGTATCGCCGCGCGATCCTGGGCCTGGGCTATCTCCCGCAGGAAACCTCGATCTTCCGGGGCCTGACGGTCGAACAGAATATCGGCGCCGTGCTGGAAATGGCCGAACCCAACAAGGCCGCCCGTGCCGAGAAGCTGGAACAGCTGCTCGACGAATTCGGCCTCACCCGTTTGCGCGATTCTGCCGCCATGGCGCTGTCGGGCGGTGAACGGCGTCGCTGCGAAATCGCCCGCGCGCTGGCCGCCGATCCTTCGATCGTGCTACTCGACGAGCCCTTCGCCGGCATCGATCCGCTGTCGATCGCCGACATTCGCGACCTGGTGAAGCAGCTCAAGACGCGCGGCATCGGTGTCCTCATCACCGACCATAATGTGCGCGAGACGCTGGAAATCGTAGACCGCGCCTGCATCATCTACAGCGGCCAGGTGCTGTTCGCCGGCAGCCCGACCGAACTGGTCGCCCATCCCGATGTTCGCCGCCTCTATCTGGGCGAGAATTTCCAGCTCTGACATGATCGGCCGGCGCCCCCTCGCTGATGCAGGACGGCCCGGCTGATGGCGCTTGGGCCACGCCTCGACATCCGCCAGAGCCAGTCTCTGGTGATGACGCCGCAGCTCCAGCAGGCGATCAAGCTGCTGGCGCTGTCCAATCTGGAGATCGAGGCGTTCGTCGCGGGCGAACTGGAAAAGAACCCGCTGCTCGAACAGGGTGCCGCCGATGACGGCGGCCGGGACGGCAGCGGCGTCGACCGCGAGGTGGAGGCGCCGACCCTGGCCGCTGAAACCGGCGCCAGCGACGATCTGATCGCCCAGGGGCTGGGCGGCGCCGACAGCCCGCTCGATGTCGATCATGGCGCGGAAACCTTCATCGACGATGGCCCGGCCGACCGCATGGCCGCGGGCAGCGGCTCAGGCTCGCTCGAAATGCTCGGCGGCGGCAGCGGTTCGGGCGAAGCGGTCGATTTCGACAGTTTCGCCAATGCCGCGCCCAGCCTGCAGGAACATCTGATGGACCAGGCCCGCAGCACGCTGTCGGGCATGGACCTGCTGATCGCCACCCAGTTGATCGGCCAGATCAGCGAAGCGGGCTATCTGGAGGCCAATCTGCTCCAGACCGCCCATGGCCTGGGCGTGCCACTCTTCACGGTCGAGGCCGTGCTCGAAGTTATCCACAGCTTCGATCCCACCGGCGTGGGCGCCCGCTCGCTCGCCGAATGCCTCGCCCTTCAGGCAAAGGAGGCGAACCGCTACGATCCCTGCATCCAGCGGCTGCTCGCCAATCTCGACCTGCTGGCCAAGGGCGCCCTGCCCCAGCTGCGCCGCATCTGCGGCGTGGATGAAGAAGATCTGGCCGACATGATCCGCGAACTGCGCGGCTATGATCCCAAGCCCGGCCTGCGCTTCGCCAGCGACAGCGCCACGCCGGTCACGCCCGACCTGTTCGTCAGCCGCACCCGCGAGGGCTGGGGCATAGAGGTCAACAGCGCCACCCTGCCCCGCGTGCTGGTCAACCGCACCTATTATGTCGAACTGGCCGGCGGCCCGCAGGACAAGGCGAGCAAGGCCTGGCTGGCCGACTGCCTCGCCAGCGCCAACTGGCTGGTGAAGGCGCTCGACCAGCGGCAGAAGACGATCATCAAGGTAGCGAGCGAGATCGTCCGCCAGCAGGAGGATTTCTTCCGCAATGGCGTCGCTTATCTCAAGCCGCTGACGCTGCGCGCGGTCGCCGACGCGATCGAGATGCATGAATCGACCGTCAGCCGCGTCACCTCGAACAAATATCTCTCCTGCCCGCGCGGCCTCTATGAACTCAAATATTTCTTCACCAGCGGCGTCGCGGCGGCGGATGGCGACGGCGCCGTCTCGGCCGAGGCGGTGAAGAGCCATATCAAGGCACTGATCGGCGCGGAGGAGGCCCATGCCATCCTCTCCGACGACACATTGGTCGACCTGCTGCGCGCCAAGGGCATGGACATCGCCCGCCGCACCGTCGCCAAATATCGCGAATCCATGGGCATCGGCTCCTCGGTCCAGCGCCGCCGGCAAAAGGCACTCAAGGGCAAGGCCGCCTGAGCCTGTCCTACAGCGGGCCTTTCCCCTATCATCGGCGCTGCCATCCCCTGACTTTCCGATAGGATCAGGCCAGCGCAAGATAATGTCACGATGTGCGGGAAATATGCGAAGTTAAGCGCCGCAAATCCTATTTCGCCGCCTTGACCCCGGCCGCCGCGGCGGCAAAAGCGGCGGCGTAAATCACCAGATCAAGGATCGCCCGCCGCCATGTCCGTCGCCTATCTCAACGGCCAGTTTCTGCCGCTCGAAGACGTCCGCATCTCCCCGCTCGATCGCGGCTTCCTGTTCGCCGACGGCATTTATGAAGTGGCGGCCGTGATCGATGGCCGGCTGGTCGACAGCGCCAGCCATCTCGCCCGGCTGGAACGTTCCTGCACCGAAATCGGCATCGCCCTGCCGCTGACCCTGGACGAGATCGAGGCGGCGCAGAAGGCGCTGGTCGCCCATAATGGCCTTGGCGAGGGCCTGGTCTATCTCCAGATCACCCGCGGCGCTGACGTCACCCGCGACTTCATCCCGCCGGCCGGGCTGCAGCCCACTCTGTTCATGTTCGTCCAGAACAAGACCTTCCTCGACGTGCCCGCCGCGAAGACCGGCGTCGCGGTCGCCACCATGGCCGACCTGCGCTGGGCGCGGCGCGACATCAAGAGCGTCGGCCTGCTCGCCCAGGCGATGGCCAAGATGGCGGCCAAGGAAGCCGGCGCGCAGGAAGCCTGGATGATCGAGGATGGCTTCATCACCGAAGGCGCCTCCTCCACCGCCTTCATCGTCACCGACGAAGGCATCGTCACCCGCCCCTACAGCCAGTCGGTGCTGGCCGGCTGCACCGGCGCGGCGCTGACGGCCCTTGCCGAGGAAAGCGGCATCGCCGTCATCCGCCGCTCCTTCACCCTCGCCGAAGCGCTCGCTGCCAAGGAAGCCTTCATGACCAGCGCCTCGACCTTCTGCCTCTCGATCGTCAGGATCGACGGCCAGCCGGTCGGTGACGGCACCCCCGGCCCGGTCGCGACCCGGCTGCGCGAACTCTATATCGACTTCGCCCGCCGCACCGCGGTCTGACCTGCGACGAAATGAGTCCATTTCGGATCGAATAGGCAGAAAAGGGCGCCCGCATCAGCCGGCGCCCTTTTCGTTTCCGCATTCCCCCCGATATCGTGGGTGCGTGACGGCCATCACGACAGCCCCGTGCATTTGCGCCATTATGGAGTCAGCGCCGGCTGCGCCCGGTGGGCAAGCGGCTAAGCTGCGGAACATAACAGGCACGGGAGATTGCGTGGTGATGGCCGATCCCTTCTCGACCGATCATGATAGCCCCTATGCCGCGCCGGATGACCGGCGTGGGCTGCTGATCGTTGCCGATGACGAATGGTTCGACGATGCCGCCATGCTGGCCCATGCCGCCGGCCTGCGCCTGCTCGGCACCGTGCCGCTCGATCAGGCCGCCGTCCGGCTCGACATGCAGGTCGGGTGCGATGTCGTCCTGCTGCACTGCCACCAGCCTGATCCGCTGCTCGAACGGCTGATCGTTCAGGTCGAGACGATCGCGATCCAGAATCGCATGGCGGTCGTCCTGCTCGCCGGGATCGAGACACTCGACATGGCCTATGCCTGCATGCGCAGCCCGCAGACCCAGTTGCTGTGCAGTCCCGACAATAGCGACATCGCCGCCGCCCTGCTCGCCGCCGCGCACGGCGATGCTATGCCCCATAATCTGCATGACGCCACCCATGAAAGCGACGGCAACCGGCTGCAGCGGCTGAGCGAGGAAGTCAGCCGTCTTGCTCGCACGATCGAAGCCCTGACCGATCGGCCGCGCCCTACGCTGCCCGCGTTCGACATGCCCGCGCGCATTGCCGATCGCCAGGGCAGCTATACGGGCATGCCGGCCATCGCCACGATCGGTGCGGCCACCATGGCGGAAACCGCCTCCGTCACCGCCGCCCAGGTCTGCGACCTGCTCCGCGCCCGCCGGCTGCGCGCCGATTTCCTGCCCGGCGACCTGTTCGCCGATCCGGCCTGGGACATGATGCTCGACCTGCTCGCCGCCCGTCTGGAACAGGCCCATGTCTCTGTCTCCAGCCTGTGCATCGCGTCCGCCGTGCCGCCGACCACGGCGCTGCGCTGGATTCGCACATTGACGGACAAGGCCCTGGTCGAGCGTCGTGCCGATCCGCATGACGGCCGCCGCATCTTCATCGCGCTCGCCGACGACGCGGCCGAGAAGCTCATGCGCTGGTTCAGCGCCAGCCATCGCTATCGCGCGCACTGATCTACCCCATCGGATAAAGGCCGCTTGACCCGCGCCCAAAAAAATCTAGAAGCGCCCGCACCCCATGGGGGCGATTAGCTCAGTTGGTAGAGCGTCTCGTTTACACCGAGAATGTCGGCGGTTCGAGCCCGTCATCGCCCACCAGTTTCGCCGAATGAGAAGCCGTCAGGGGGACGGCTGCCAGCGAAACTCCCGAGCGACAGCGAGGGCTTAGCCTTCCAGGCAAAACCAGCCCCGATCCGCACCCGTAACATTCATCCTGCAGCAAGCATGGTTCCGGCATCTTCCCGCCCATGCCGATCAGCTTCTTCCTTGGCGGCTCCGTCGCGCCGATATTGCTGATGCTGTCGCCCTTCGCGGTGATGGCGGTCGGCAATTGCGCCGACTGGCAACCCAAGACCCCAAGCGCAAGGATCGCGGCAGAGCCCCCCGCCGACGCCGGCTGCACCCAGCCCCGCTATCCGCTGATGTAATCGCGCGCTGCCAGATATTGCGGCGCCGCGTTACCGCTGCTAATTCCGCCTCCCATGATCCAGCCGCCCGAAATCATCCGAGTCACCAAGTCCCGCGTCTCCTGCGACGGTTCGGGTGACATTCCCGCCGCCCTTGGCCATCCGCGCGTCTTCCTGGAAATCGACGAGCATGGCTATGTCGATTGCGGCTATTGCGATCGCCGCTTCGTGCTGGCCGGCGGCGTCGCCGACAATGCCGAGATCGGCAACGAGCCGGACATCGCCTCGGGCGCCAGCCTCTAAGGCACCCTCTAAAATTTCCATTGGGCATCCGTCATGCCGCGCCTATATCGGGCGGCATGACCGATCTCGCTTCGCAATTCACTGATGCCCGCGGCCTGCTCTATCGTCCGGGCCTGCTCGATCCCGATGGTGCGCGCCGCCTGACCGCGCAGGCGCTTGCGGCCTGCGACGATGGCGAGCTCTACCTCCAATATCGCGCCAGCGAGAGCTTCGGCTTCGACGACGGCCGGCTCAAGACCGCCGATTATTCGACCGATGCGGGCTTTGGCCTGCGCGGCGTTTCGGGCGAGATGACCGGCTTTGCCCATGCCAATGACCTCAGCGAAGCGGCCATCGCCAAGGCGGCGCAGACGCTGACCCTGCTCGATCCGGCCAAGGGCCAGCCCGCCCCGCCGCCCCAGCGCACCAATCGCCACCTCTATACCGACGCCAATCCGCTGGAGCTGGTGCCCTTCGCCGAGAAGGTGACCCTGTGCGCCGCGATCGACGCCGCCGCCCGCGCCCGCGACCCGCGCGTCGCCCAGGTTTCGGTGAGCCTAGCCGGCAGTTGGTCGGTGATCGAGATCGTCCGCGCCGACGGTTTCACCGCCAGCGACATCCGCCCGCTCGTCCGCCTCAACGTCTCGGTCATCCTGGAGGAAAATGGCCGGCGCGAAACCGGCGTGTTCGGTATCGGCGGCCGCTATCTCTATGATCAGGTGATGGACCCCAAGATCTGGAACCGCGCCATTGACGAGGCGCTGGCCCAGGCCGAGGTCAATCTCCGCTCGGTCGCCGCCCCCGCCGGCGAGATGACCGTGCTGCTCGGCCCCGGCTGGCCGGGCGTGCTGGTCCATGAAGCGATCGGCCATGGCCTGGAAGGCGATTTCAACCGCAAGGGCACCAGCGCCTTTTCCGGCCGCATCGGCCAGCGCGTCGCCGCGCCGGGCGTCACCGTGGTCGACGATGGCAGCATCCTCGATCGCCGCGGCTCGCTGTCGATCGACGACGAAGGCACGCCGACCCAGGAAAATATCCTGATCGAGGACGGCATCCTCAAGAGCTATATGCAGGATCGCCTCAACGCCCGGCTGATGGGCGTCGCGCCGACCGGCAATGGCCGCCGCGAATCCTACGCCCATGCGCCGATGCCGCGCATGACCAACACCTTCATCAAGGGTGGTCAGGACGATCCGGAAGAGCTGCTGTCGCGCGTCAAGTCGGGCATCTTCGCCAAGAGCTTTGGCGGCGGCCAGGTCGACATCGTCTCGGGCAAGTTCGTCTTCTCCTGCACCGAGGCCTATAAGGTCGAAAATGGCAAGATCGGCGATCCGATCAAGGGCGCGACCCTGATCGGCGACGGCCCGACCGCGCTGACCAAGGTGATCGGCATTGGCAATGACTGGGCGCTCGACGAAGGGATCGGCATGTGCGGCAAGGGTGGGCAGAGCGTGCCGGCCGGCGTCGGCCAACCGACCCTGCTGATGGATGGCCTGACCGTCGGCGGCACCGCCGCCTGACCCCATTCCTTCCATGGCGGCGCGGTCACCCGACCCGCCGCCGCCATGGGCCGAGGAACCGGGCGGCGATCGATACGTATTTTGCGTATGAACATGCTGACCGACAGCCATGACGCCGTGACCGCCGACTGGGCGGCGGCCCTGCTCGACTTCTGGTTCAACCAGGTGGGCGAGGAAGGCTGGTACAGCCATGATCCGGCGCTCGACCAGCATTGCATCGACCGCTTCGCCGTCCTGTGGAGCGAGAAGCGGACGCTTCCGCCCGAAAGCTTCCTCGACCGCGCCGACGATGCGCTGGCCGCGGTGCTGCTGTTCGACCAACTGCCCCGCAACATGTTCCGCGGCCAGGCCCAGGCCTTTGCCACCGACCCGATCGCCCGTGAGGTAGCGCGCGGCGCCATCGCGCTGGGCTATGACATCCAGATTGGCGGGGCGGGCCGGCTCTTCTTCTACATGCCGTTCCAGCATAGCGAGGATCTGGCCGATCAGGAGCTGTCGCTCTCCCTGTTCGAAGGGACCGGCGACACCCGGTCGCTCGATTTCGCCCGCCAGCATCATGCAACCATCGCGCGCTTCGGCCGTTTCCCCCATCGCAACGCTGCCCTTGGTCGCACCACCCTGCCCGCCGAAGCGGCAGCGGTCGCCGAAGGATCGCAATGGTAGGCGGGAACATGCCTATTTTTTAGGCATGGCTGTGCATCTGCACATTTTTTCGGCGGCGCAACAATCTCCCCTAGTGGAAATCCCGCGTTAATGCGTCATTAGCAAATTGGCACGCCTCTTGCTGGTATGTCGCCGCACACCAAATAAGGGGGCGACATGAAACTTGTCATGGCTATCATCAAGCCGTTCAAGCTTGACGATGTCCGCGAGGCTCTTTCCTCGCTTGGCATCGCCGGTATGACGGTCAGCGAAGTGAAAGGCTTTGGTCGCCAGAAGGGCCAGACCGAAATCTATCGCGGCGCCGAATATTCCACCAACATGGTTCCCAAGATCAAGATCGAGGTGGTCTGCGACGACGACCTCGCGCCGCGCGTGGTGGAAGCGACGCAGGCCGCCGCCAATTCGGGCGCGATCGGCGATGGCAAGATCTTCGTCCTCGATGTCGGCCAGGCCGTGCGCATCCGCACCGGCGAGACCGGCGAAACCGCGCTGTAAGAAGGGGGGAATGATGACCTTTTCGAAGAAGATTTGCGGCGCGCTGGGGGCCACCGGCCTTTCGCTGTTCGCCGCGCTACCCGCCTGGGCACAGGACGCGGCCGCGCCGGCCGCGACCGTGGACAAGGGCGACGTTGCCTGGATGATGACCTCCACCATCCTCGTCTTCCTGATGATCCTGCCGGGCCTCGCCCTGTTCTATGGCGGCCTTGCCCGCAGCAAGAACATGCTGTCGGTGATGACGCAGATCGGCGCCGCCGCCTGCCTCGCCATGCTGATCTGGGTCATGTACGGCTATTCGATGGCCTTTGGCCCCGATTATACCAGCGGCCTCTCCAACGTCGTCTCGACCTTCGACAAGGCCTTCCTGAAGGGCATCACGCCCGCTTCGCAGGCCGCGACCTTCACCGCCGGCGTCGAGATTCCGGAATATGTCTTCGTCTGCTTCCAGATGACCTTCGCCGCGATCACCGTAGCGCTGGTGCTGGGTTCGGTGGTCGAACGCATCAAATTCTCGGCCGTGATGGTGTTTGCCGCCGTCTGGCTGACGATCGTCTATTTCCCGATCGCGCACATGGTCTGGGCGGCTTCGGGCTATTTCTTCAAGGCCGGCGCGCTCGATTTCGCGGGCGGCACCGTGGTCCACATCAACGCCGGCGTCTCGGCGCTGGTCGCCGCGATCATCCTGGGCAAGCGTATTGGCTATCCCAAGGAACCGATGGCGCCACACAGCCTGACGCTGACTGCGGTCGGCACCGGCCTGCTGTGGGCCGGCTGGTTCGGCTTCAACGCCGGTTCGGCGCTGGAAGCCAATGGTTCGGCCGCGCTCGCCATGATCAACACCTTCGTCGCCACCGCATCGGGCGGCCTGTTCTGGATGCTGATCGAACGCGTCAATGGCCACAAGGCGTCGGCCCTGGGCTTCTGCTCGGGCGTCATCGCCGGCCTCGTCGCGGTCACCCCGGCCGCCGGCAACTCGGGTCCGTTCGGTGCGATCGTGCTGGGCGCTGTTGCCTCGATCGTCTGCTTCTATGCCGTCACCGTGCTCAAGCCCAAGCTTGGCTATGACGACAGCCTGGACGCCTTCGGCATCCACGGCATCGGCGGCATGATCGGCGCCATCGGTACCGCGATCGTCTACTCGCCGGCCCTCGGCGGCCCCGGCGCGGCGGACTATGAAATCGGCGCCAAGCTGCTCGTCCAGATCGAAGCGGTCGTCGTGACCATCATCTGGGCCTCGATCGGCACCGCCATCGCCATCTTCATCGCCAAGGCCATCACCGGCCTGCGGGTCAGCCAGGAGGTCGAATATGAAGGCCTCGACCTCGGCGAGCATGGCGAACGCGCCTACAACTACTGAGATTGGCAGGGCGGGCCGCCCGACCGGGATACGGCCCGCCCGCCTCACCTTGTTCCTCCTGCGAACATGCCTTGGGGTCGGTACGAAAGTACCGGCCCTATTTTTATCCACAGGGCAGGCAGTCGGAATTGGGGGGGGCTGGCAGCGACCAGAAGCGGACATGTTCCCCCTCCCGCAGGCGGGAGGGGGTTAGGGGGTGGGCTGGGCATCGCGAAAGCCCACCCCGCTGCGACTAACGCGCTGCGCGCGCAAGTCTCGCTACCCCTCCCGCGTGCGGGAGGGGAATAGCGGAACCCACCCAAAGTCAGACAGTCGGTCGTGTCCACAACCCCACAGCCCGCGCTGCCCCTGCCGGCCAGCGCCGCGCCCGTCCCGGCACCTGCCGTCCCGCGCGGATCACCCAGCCCAGCTTCTCGCGCCCCGGCGTCACCACGCGATGGTCCCAGGCATGCTCGCCCCGCCGCGCGACTTCGCGCGCAATGTCGCCATAGATGCCCGCCGCCGCCAGCACTGCCCAGGCCGCCCGCGCCGGCAGCGCGCCGGTGCCATGCCGCGCACTATCCTCATAGGCCGCCGCCATATCGGCCAGCCGCTGCCCCAATATCGCCAGCTGCGGCCGCAGCCAGGGCTTCATATGCTCGCCGGGCGGCATGTCCATTTCCACCAGCCACTCGACCGGCAGGTAGCAGCGGTCGGCCAGTTCATCCTCGCTGATGTCGCGGGCGATATTGGCAAGCTGGAAGGCAATGCCCAGGTCGCAGGCCCGGTCCAGCGTCGCCTCATCCTCCGGGTCGACGCCCATCAGCACCGCCATCATGCAGCCCACGGCGCCGGCGACATGATAGCAATAGCGCAACATGTCGGCCTCGCTGCGCGGCCGCCAGTCGCGCGCATCGAGCGCAAACCCCTCCAGCAGATCATGGGCATAGCGGTGCGGGATCGCGCATTCGCGCATGACGACGCCAAAGCCGTCAAAGGCCGGGTCGCCGGTCGGCTCGCCGCGCAGCGCCGCATCGGTCAGCACCCGCAGGGTCGACAGCCGCGCCTGCCCGTCGGCGACGCCGCGCATCGTCCCGCCATGGTCCTGCCCATCGGCGATATCGTCGCATTTGCGGCACCAGGCGTAGAGCAGCCAGGCCCGCTCGCGCGTCACCCGGTCGAACAGCTTCGACGCCATGGCAAAGCTCCTGGAGCCCCGCGCAATGCTGTCGCGGGCATGGGCGACCAGGGCGGGGCGATTCCATTCTCCCGTCCCGCCTGCGGGAGGGGCCGGGGGAGGGCCTGTTAAGTCCATGAAGCGGACATGCCCTCCCCTAACCCCTCCCGCAAGCGGGAGGGGAATATTATTTCAGAGCCGCGCGGCCTTCATCGCAAAGATCGTCTCATGCGGCTGATAGGCGGCCATCTGCTCCAGCAGCCCCTCGATGCTGTCATCATGGATCATGATGCCGGCATGCTGCGGCCGGATGAAGCCGGCTTCCACCATCTGGCGGTTGAAGCCGATCAACTGGTCATAGAAGCCCGCGACATTGAGCAGGCCGACCGGCTTGTTATGATAGCCCAGCTGCGCCCAGCTGATCGCTTCCCACAGCTCGTCCATCGTGCCGACGCCACCCGGAATCGTGACGAAGCCGTCCGACAGGTCGGTGAAGAGCTGCTTGCGCTGGTGCATGGTCTCCACCACGTGCAATTCGGTGCAGCCGCGATGCGCGACTTCGGCGCCGACCAGCGCCTCGGGGATCACGCCGATCACCTCGCCGCCCGCCTCCAGCGCGGCATCCGCCACCGCGCCCATCAGGCCCAGCCGCCCGCCGCCATAGACGACGCCGATGCCGCGCTGTGCCAAAGTGCGGCCGACATGGCGCGCCGCGTCGATATAGGTGAGGTCGGCCGGCGTCGCCGAACCACAATAAACAGCCAGTCTTTTCATCATCTTCCAGTCCCGAAGCGCCGCGCGCTCCTCAAGCCATGTCCTGCAGCATCAGCGCCGCGGTCGCCTTGGCGCTGCCCACCACGCCGGGGATGCCCGCGCCGGGATGGGTGCCGGCCCCTACCAGATAAAGGTTGGGAATGACATCGTCGCGATTATGGGCGCGGAACCAGGCGCTCTGGGTCAACAGCGGCTCCAGGCTGAAACCGCTGCCCAGATGGGCATTGAGGTCGCGGCCGAAGTCGCTCGGCGCATAATGGAATTGTGTCACGATGCGCGACCGGATGTCGGGGATCAGCCGATGCTGAATCTCGTCCAGGATGCGCTCGGCATAGGCCGGACCGAATCGATCCCAGTCGATCGGCAGCTTGCCCATGTGCGGCACCGGGGCGAGCGCATAGAAGGTCGAATAGCCTTCCGGCGCCATCGACGGATCGGTGACGGTCGGGTGATGCAGATAGAGCGAGAAATCCGCCGGCAGCACGCCATGGCTGTAGATATCGGTCAGCAGCCCCTCATAGCGCGGGCCGAACAGGATCATATGGTGGGGAATGCCCGGCCAGCTGCCCTTGATGCCGAAATGCAGCACGAACAGGCTGGGCGACCATTTCTTGTGCTGCAGCTTTTCCGCCTGCTTCTGACCGCGCGGATGATGGCCCAGCAGATCGCGATAGCTGTGCATCAGGTCGCCATTGCTGGCGATCGCGTCCGCCTCCCCGCGCCAACCCGACGCAGTGCGCACCGCCACCGCCCGGTCGCCATGGGTCTCGATCTCGACCACCGCGTCGCCCAGCCGCATCACGCCGCCCAGCCGCTCGAAATGGGTCGCCATGCCCTGCACCAGCCGGTTGGTCCCGCCCTTGGCGAACCACACGCCGCCATCCTTCTCCAGCTTGTGGATCAGGGCATAGATGCCGCTGGTGGTCATCGGATTGCCGCCGACCAGCAGGCTGTGGAAGGAAAGCGCCTGGCGCAGCTTCTCGTCCTTCACATGGCTCGACACGATCGAATAGACCGATCGCCAGGCCTGATATTTGGCAAGGCTGGGCCCCGCCCGCACCATCGAGGCGAAGTCGAGGAAGGCGACCGAGCCGAGCTTGCGATAGCCCTCCTCATAGACGCCGTCGGCATAATCCAGGAACCGCTCATAGCCCGCGACATCTTCCGGATTGAGCTTGGCGATCTGCGCGCGCAGCGCCACTTCGTCGTTGGAATAGTCGAAATTGGTGCCGTCGCGCCAGTTGAGCCGGTAGAAGGGCGACACCGGCACCAGGCTGACATCCTGCGCCATGTCGTTCCCCGACAGGCGCCACAATTCGGCCAGGCAGGCCGGATCGGTGATGACCGTCGGCCCCGCGTCGAAGGTGAAGCCGTCCTTCTCCCACATATAGGCGCGGCCACCGGGGCGGTCGCGCGCCTCGATCAGGGTGGTGGCCACCCCGGCCGACTGCAGACGGATGGCCAGCGCCAGGCCGCCAAAGCCCGCGCCAATGACAATCGCTTTCCGCTCCATCAGGCGGGTGGGTTCAGCAATGCGTGCATGGCATCCCTTATGCGCACCGGGGGACGCCCGCACAAGATGCGGATGCGATCGGCGATGGTCGATCGCCCGGCATAGAAGCGCTGGATCAGTCCCGGCCGCAGCCGATAGAAGCGGGCAAAGATGCGCCAGCGCTGGTCCGGCACCGCAGCGCCGAAGAGCATCCGGCCAAGCAGCCGATAATAAAGTCCCTTCTTCCAGTGCGCCGCAGCATAGGTCCGCGTTGCCGCCGGCAGGCCCTTCAGCGGCTGCTCCACCAGCCAGGTCGCGAATCGCACCGCATCGGGCAGCGAATAGCCGGTCATCGGCTGGAACAGGCCGGCCTTCACCCCGGCCCGCGCGACCGGGTCATCGGCTGGCCAGTAGCGGTCGAAATCGCCGCCATGCACCACCGGCAGAACGCCGCTCTCGCTGTGGATAACTTCCTCCACCTGCCACCCCTGCGCCTGCGCATAGGCGGCGATCCGCTCCGCGATCCCTGCCGCGTCCAGCGCCGATCCGTCGCTATAATAAGTATCCTCGACAAAGATCGTCCGGGCGTCGCGCGGCAGCAGATAGACGAAGCGATAGCCGTCGATCTGCGCCACCGTCGCGTCCATGATCACCGGCCGGGCAATTCCATGCGGCTGCGCCAGCCGCAGCGTCTGCCCGACGAATTTCTGCCAGCCACAGCGCAGCGCCGACAGGTCGCCCGCGCCCCGCGCATCGATCATCGCAGGGGCGCTGATCCGGCGTCCGTCCTCCAGCACCAGAAATTGCCGGCCGATCGTCGCCACCTGCGCCCCGGTCAGCAGGTGATCGCCCATCGCCGCCCGCACATGCGCGTCGAAACGGGGGGAGGTGATGCTGTTATAGGGGGTGTCGAACTGCCCCCGATAGCCGGGAAAGCGCACTTCATGCCCTTGCGACCAGCGGCTGCTGACCAGCGGATCGACCAGCCAGCGGTCGCGCGCATCCACATCACCGTCGAAGAAGGACCAGATATGATTGCCGCCGACATGATCGGCCTGCTCGATCAACAGGATGCGCGTACCCGGCCGCCGCTCGGCAAAGGCAAGCGCGATCAGCCCCCCGGCAAGGCCCCCACCCATAATCGCAAGATCGCATTCCAGATCAGCCACCCACTCCTGTTAGCGGCGCCGACGCCAAAGGCAAAGCGGGACGGGCAGGCAGGGATGGGGGGAGAACAGGCGGTCCCCTATCCCGTCATGCCAGCGAAGGTTGTTGCGAGGCACGTGTCTCTCAACGACATCCCACTATTTCTTGCCCCCCATTCTCAAAGAAAATAGAAATCCCAGTCTACGCTGGGATGACTGATTTGGGTAGGTTGCGGCCATCCCACCGACGTCATGCTGAACTTGTTTCAGCATCCATCAGGCCCCACAAACTATTGGTCTTATGGGAGGAATGGACCCTGAAACAAGTTCAGGGTGACGATGATGGTGAGGGTGGCTTATGGTCATCAGTTGCCATCCCCCCGTCCGTCATGCCGGGCTTGACCCGGCATCCCGCTTTCCTACTCGGCCTTTCTCTGATCTACCGTGGACGATGGACACCCGCTCCTCTTTCCAGCCCTCGCCGCCAGACCGGTGTCGCCCGACCGGCGCGCCAGTGTCGCTTTCCTGTCGCCTCGTTGTCCTCTCCCTGTCGCGTCGAAGGCGCGTCATCCTGACCCGGTTGTCGCGCGCCTGTCGCTTCACCGGCGCGCGGCAGGCGCTTGGCCGGCGCATTGGCCCGAATTTACCCGCACGACACTGTGAACTTCGACTGTCGCGTCGATTCTCGGCTCCAACTGGCGCCCCCGCTCCATCCCCCAGCCTTGCTCAACTTATCCACATAGTATAGGGGGGTACCCTATGCACATCATCGCGGATCGGGACAAATTGCTGGCGCGGGTGCGCCGCATCGCCGGGCAGGTCAACGCCGTCGAGCGCCAGCTGGCGGGCGATGCCGGCTGCTCGGAAACATTGCAGCTGGTCGCCTCGGTGCGCGGCGCGGTCGGCAGCCTGATGGAGGAGCTGATCGAACAGCATATGCGCGAACATGTCGCCCGCCCCGGCCTGACCGACGAAGCGCGCACGGCCGCCACCGAAGAAATGCTGGCGCTGATCCGCCGCTACGGGAAATGACGATGCACGACGATCACGCCCATGGGCACCATCATCATGGCGCCGGCTGCAACCATGACCATGCGCATCATCCCGCCCCGGCCGCCCCGCCACCGACCGACAAGGATGGCGAGGAACGCCATTATTTCGACCATATCTATCTGAGCGCCGGGCATGACAAGAATGCCAGGCGCACTCTGTGGGTCGTCTGGCTGACCGCCGCGACGATGGTGGTGGAAATCGCCTTTGGCTGGATCACCGGGTCGATGGCGCTGCTGGCCGACGGTTTCCACATGGCCACCCATGCCGGCGCGCTGGCCGTGGCGGCCGCCGCCTACAGCTATGCCAAACGCCATGCCCGCAACCCGCGCTACACCTTCGGCACCGGCAAGGTCGGCGACCTGTCCGGCTTTGCCTCGGCGCTGCTGCTGCTGCTGACCGCGCTGTTCATCGCGATCGAATCCGGCATGCGCCTGTTCGAGCCAGTGAAGGTCGCCTTTGGCGAGGCGACCCTGGTTGCGATCGTCGGCCTAGTCATCAATCTGGTCAGCGCCCTGCTGCTCGGCCACGACCATAGCCATGATCATGGGCACGGCCACGCGCATGACGATCATGACCATGATCACGACCACAAGAGCGGCCATGCCGACAACAACCTGCGCGCCGCCTATGTCCATGTGCTGACCGATGCGCTGACGTCGGTGCTGGCGATCGCCGCACTGCTGGCCGGCCGTTATCTGGGCTGGTGGTGGCTCGATCCGGCGGTCGGCCTGCTCGGCGCCGTAGTCATCGCCCGCTGGGCCTGGGGCCTGATGAAGGACACCGCCGCCATCCTGCTCGACACCGCCGAACCTGCCCTGATGGCCAGGGTGCGCGGCCTGGTCGAAGCCGAAGGCGCCACCATCCGCGACCTCCATGTCTGGCGCATCGGCCCGCACGCCCATGCCGCGATCATCAGCCTCGCCCCCGGCGCCGACGGCGCCCGTGTCCGTGAACGGGTGCGCAGCCTGCCGCGCATGGAGCATGTCACCGTGGAGTGCGGCTGAACGTCCGCTTGAGAAAGCCGGTTCCGGCCCGCTCCCCCGCCCTGTCCTACAGAGCCGGGCCCATGTTAGGCTGCGCCCGGCTCTTTCCCATCGTCCGGCGTCCCCATCCCCTCGCAACATGATTTCCTACTTGCGTAAGGAAATGTCGAAATGTGCGGGAAATATGCGAAGTTAAGCGGACGAAATCCTATTTTCAGGCGGGCTTCAACGCATCCATGATCTGGCGCACCGGGCCAAGATCATAGCCCGCAGCCGTCGCCTGCGCCGACAGCGCATCGGCATCGTCGCCGGCCCGCGCGCGGGTCAGCGCCCACAGCAGGGTGCTGCGCGTGCCCGACCGGCAATAGGCCAGGATCTTGCCCTCGCCCGCCTGCTCCATCGCGGCGGCCATGCCGTCGAGCTGCCAGGGGGCAAAGCCGCCATGAGCGACCGGCACGGCGGCATAGGCGACACCGGCGTCGATCGCCGCTGCCTCGACCGCAGCACCGTTGGTCTGGCCCGGCTCCTCGTCATCGGGGCGGTTGTTGATGATCATGGTCACGCCCAGCGCCTTGGCGGTCTCCACCTGATCGACACTGATCTGGGGCGAGACATAGAGGCGGTCGGTCAGCTGGCGGAACATGGGCAAATCTCCTTCGCCCCCGCCATGCGCCCGCCCGCCACAGGATTCAAGCGTCTGCACGCCCAACCGGCATCGATGCCCCTTCATCCGTTCGTTTCGAGCCTGTCGAGAAACGGGGCCACACGCTCATCCGCTACAGATAGGGCCGGATCGCCGCCAGGAAGGCATCGCCATAGGCGTCCAGCTTCTTCTGCCCGACGCCGCTCACCATGCCCAGTTCATGGATGGTCGCCGGCCGTTGCTCCGCCATTTCGCGCAGCGTCGAATCATGGAAGATGACATAGGGCGGGACCCCGGCATCCTGCGCCAGTTCGCGGCGACAGGTGCGCAGCGCGTCGAACAGCGGATCGCCAACCGGATTGGCGTCGCTGCCATTGCGGGCGTTGCGCTTCTTCCGCTCGCGCCGCGGCGGCACCAGGATGCGCACTTCCTCCTCGCCGCGCAGGATCGGCCGGGCATTGGGGCCGAGCATCAGCCCGCCATGCTCGGTCGTCTCCAGCGCGTCCCGCACCAGCAGCGCCCGCGACACCGGCCGCAGCAGCGTCGTCTCATCGCCATCGACGATCGCATAGACGGAAATCTTGTCATGCCCGCGCTCGCGAATCTTGTCGGTGACGGCGCCACTCAGCACCGCCTCGATATGGCCCGCGCCAAAGCTCTGGCCGGTGCGATAGACGGCGGAGAGATATTTGCGCGCGGTCTCGGTCGCGTCGACACTGGCCGGCGGGGTCAGGCAATTGTCGCAATTGCCGCAGGTCGCGGGCGGATTCTCGCCGAAATGCCGCAGCAGGATCGCCCGGCGGCAGGTCGCCGTTTCCACCAGCGCCCCCAGCGCCGCGATCCGCGCCCGCTCGCCCTGCTGGCGCGCCGGCTCCAGCTCCATGATGCGCTGGCGGGCACGGGCGAAATCCTCCGCCCCCCAGAAGAGATGTGCGACCGCCGGTTCGCCGTCGCGGCCGGCGCGGCCCGATTCCTGATAATAGCCCTCGATCGACTTGGGCAGGCCGGCATGGGCGACGAAGCGCACGTCAGGCTTGTCGATCCCCATGCCGAAGGCGACGGTGGCGACCATCACCATATCCTCGCTGGCGATGAAGGCGGCCTGGTTGGCGGCGCGCTGGGCCGGGTCCATGCCGGCATGATAGGCGCGCACCGCCCGGCCACCGCGCCCCAGCGTCTCGGCCAGCTTCTCGGTCGCGGCGCGGGTCGGCGCATAGACCACGCCCGGCCCCGGATTGGCGGCGAGCAGATCGGCCAGTTGCCGGGTCAGTCCATCGCGCGGATGGACGGCATAGCGGATATTGGGCCGGTCGAAGCCCGAGATGATGAGGCCATCCTCGGGAATGCCGAGCTGGACGAGGATGTCCTTGCGGGTATGCGCGTCCGCCGTCGCCGTCAGCGCCAGCCGCGGAACATCGGGAAATTCATCGAGCAGCGGCCGCAGCAATCGATAGTCGGGGCGGAAATCATGCCCCCATTCGGACACGCAATGCGCTTCGTCGATCGCGAACAATGCGACCTTGGTCGAGCGCAGCAGATTGCGGAACCCCTCGCCGCTCGCCCGTTCCGGCGCGACATAGAGCAGGTCCAGCTCGCCATTGCGCAGCCGATCCTGCGTCTCGCGCCAGTCGGCATCGACGCTGGTCAGACTGGCGGCGCGGATGCCCACCGCGGTCGCGGCGCGCAGCTGGTCATGCATCAGCGCGATCAGCGGCGAGACCACGACGCAGCAGCCATCGAGTGCCACGGCCGGCAACTGGTAGCAGAGCGACTTGCCCGCGCCGGTCGGCATGATCGCCAGGGTCGGCTGCCCCGCCATGACCCGCCCGACCACCTGTTCCTGCACCCCGCGGAACGTCGTGAAGCCGAAAATATCGTGGAGCAGCGTGGGAATGTCGCGGGGCATGGACTGGCCTTAGCGAGTCAGGGCCACAGGTGCCAGTAGCGCGGAGTGTCTGTTTGAGATGCGCCAGATGGCGCATTCCGGCACCAGCCCGCTCCCCCACCCGGCCACCCATAGAATACTGCCGTTGGGTGGCCGGGTGGGGGAGCGGGCTGGTGCCGTATCAGAAATCGCTCTTTCGCGATTTCTCAAACATGCGCTTACCCTGCCGGATCGAGCAGACAGCCCCAGCCCGGCTTGAACCGCGCGGTGCGCGACGCCAGCAGCGGGACATGCGCCTCGACCGCCCGCTCCTCCGGCTTGTCGGTCAGCCGTACCATCGCCATGCCCGGCTCCTTGTCCCCCTGGCAGCTGCCCATGGCGCGGCCCTCGACATAGCGGCAGGAACAGGTCAGCCGCGCGCCATAGGCCGAGCCGAGCTGCGCGCGGGCCCGCAAGGTCGACCAGTTCCACGCCAGCGCCGCCAGCAGCACGACGACAATCACCGCAGCGACGATCCACCATTTACCACGAACCGCCATGGTCCTTCTTCCCGCCTCCATGCTAAGGGCGCCGGCTTATGCAGATCGAGAAGCGAATCGTAAAGCGCCTTGCCATGGGTGCCGGGCTGGTGGCGCTCGTCCTCGCCGGCACGCTGGTGGGGCGCGCGGCCCATGCGCCCGAGCCCGTCTATAGCGTGTCCACCGACGCGGTGGTCAGCGCGAGCGCGCTGCGCGGCGCGATCGATCCGCTGTTCGACGACAAGGACATGGGCGAAACCCGCGCCCTACTGGTCATGCGCGACGGCAAGGTGATTGCCGAACGCTATGCCCCCGGCATCACCCCCGAGACGAAATTGCTGTCCTGGTCGATGGCCAAGAGCGTGACCGCAGTGCTGGTCGGCCTGATGGTGTCGGACGGGCGGCTGGCGCTCGATTCGCCGGTGCCGGTCGCGGCCTGGAGCCAGCCGGGCGATCCGCGCGGCCGCATCACCCTGCGCCAGTTGCTGTCGATGACCTCGGGCCTCGACCATGCCGAGGATGGCGAACCGATCACTGACGGCGACACCGTGCGCATGCTGTTCATGGACGGCGCGCAGGACATGGCGGCCTATGCCGAATCCAAGCCGCTGGCCCACAATCCAGGCGAGGTCTTCTCCTACTCCACCGGCAGCACGATGATCCTGTCGGACCTGATGACGCGGATGCTGACCAACAGCCCCCATCCCGACGTGCGTCGCCGGGCGATGCAGATGTTCATCGACGGCCGGCTGAAGGCGCCGGGCAAGCTGTCCAGCCTGACCCCGGAATATGACGCCAATGGCACGCTGATCGGCGGGTCGATCATGCACATGACCGCGCGCGACTATGGCCGCTTCGGCGAATTGCTGCGCAACCATGGCCGCTCCCCCAACGGCCATCAGATCGTGCCGGAAAAATGGGTCGACTATATGCGCGCGCCCTCGCCCCGGAACGCGGCCTATGGCGCCCATCTCTGGCTCAACCGGGACAGCAGCGAGAGTGCGCTGATGCCCGGCCTCGCCTCGGCCAGCCTGTTCGGCTGCGTCGGCCATAATGGCCAATATATATTGGTCGCGCCCGGCCAGCGGCTGACGATCGTGCGGATCGGCATGTCGCCCAAGAAGGAGCAGCGCGCCGCCGTGAAGGCGCAACTGGCCCGGCTGATCGGCCTCTTCCCCGGTTAAAGGGTGAAGGTGCCCTCGATGACCGTGCGGCAAGCGCCGGTCATCACCACCCGGTCGCCCTCCAGCCGGCAGCCGAGCCGCCCGCCCCGCGCCGACGCCTGATAGGCACTGATTGCGCTCTTACCCAGACGCTCGGCCCAATAGGGCGTCAGCAGGCCATGGGCCGATCCGGTCACCGGATCTTCGTCGATACCGCCGCCCGGCACGAAGACGCGGCTGATGATGTCGCTGTCGTCGCCCGGCGCGGTCGCCATCAGCAGATTGTCGCCCAGCTTGCGCAAGGTCGCGAAGTCAGGCTCCAGCGCGCGGATCGCATCGGCATCGCGATAGACGAAGATCGCATAGCCACCATCGCGCCAGCGTGTCTCGACGATGTCCCCGCCCATCCCCGCCGCCAGTTCCGGCAGCGCCTTCGGCGCGCTGGTCCAGGCCGGCAGCGACAGTTCATAGCCCTCGCCCGCGCGGGTCACGGTCAGCACCCCGGCATGACGGGTGCGGAAGCGTATGGCATCGCCCTGCATCAGCACATGGCCGCTCGCCAGCGTGGCATGACCGCACAGCTTCACCTCGACCGCCGGGGTGAACCAGCGCAGCGCATAATCGGCCTCCGCATCGTCCGGCGTCGGCACGGTGAAGGCGGTTTCCGACAGGTTGTTTTCCGCCGCGATCGCCTGCAGCACCGCATCATCGAGCCAGGCATCGAGCGGCATCACCGCCGCCGGATTGCCGGTGAAGGGCGCGTCGGCAAAGGCGTCGACCTGGGTGAAGCGAAGACGGGTCATGGCGATACTCCTGATGGATCGCCGCCTTCATGCCGGCCCCGCATCCGTGCCGACAGGGCCGGATGCGGGCAATTGGTCCCTAGCCCAGAATCACGAGCGCCGCGCACACCGCAGTGCCGACGATCAGGTTGAGCGGCACGCCGATGCGCACGAAATCGGCGAAGCGATAATCGCCGGCGGCATAGACCAGCGCATTGGTCTGATAGCCGATCGGCGTCGCGAAACAGGCCGATGCGCCGATCATCAGCGCGATCACCAGCGGGCGCGGATCGGTTCCCAGCTGATGCGCCAGCGCGATGGTCAGCGGGGTCAGCAGCGCCGCGACCGCATTGTTGCTGAGTAGTTCGGACAGGATCAGCGCCGCGAAATAGACGATGAAGACCAGGCTCCATTGCGGCGCGACCTGCATCAGCGGCGTGATCCAGCCGACCATCAGCGCGACGCTGCCCGCCTGTTCCAGCGCCAGGCCGACCGCCAGCATGGCAAAGATCAGGATCAGCACATCGCCGTCGATCGCCGCCCACGCCTCCTCCGCATCGATGCAGCGGGTGACCAGGATCACGCCGACGGCGATGAAGGCGGCCAGGCCGATGCCGATCACGTCGAGCGCCGACAGGATCACCACTGCCGCCATCGCCAGGATCGCGATCCATGCCTTGCGCGGGCGGAAGGCGCGCGTCCGGCTGATGTCGACGCCGATCAGGTTGGGATTGTCTTTCAGCGACCGCATCGCGTCGTCGCTGCCCGCCACCAACAGCCGGTCGGCGCCGCGCACCCGCGTATCGGCCAGGTCCGGGCCGGGCAGATGGCGGGCGCGATGGATGCCGATCAGGCGGACGCGCAGGGCATGGAGGAAGGGAATGTCGATCAACCGCTCGCCGATCGAGGGGTGGCTGGGCGCAACCATGGCCTCGATCACCGTGCCCTCGCGCGCGGAGGTTTCGGAATCGGCGGCAATGCCCAGTTCGAAATCGCCCGATTCGCGCAGCGTCATGATCGCCGTGCCATCGGCGCGGACGATCAGCCGGTCGCCGACATGCAGTTCCTCCTGCTCCAGGTCGTGGCGCCGTATCTCGCCGGCCCGCTTGAGCCCGATCAGGGTGACCGAGCGGCCAAGGACGGACAATTCGCCAATCTCCCGCCCGACCACCTCGCTGTCCGGCGTCACGACCAGTTCGGTCAGATATTCCTGCACATTGCCGCCATTCTCGCCCGCGATCGAGGGCGGGTCGCTGGGCAGCAGGAAACTGAGGCAGGCCAGGCCGATGACGCCGGCAATGGTGCCGGCCAGGCCATAGGGGGTGATATCGAAAATGCCGAAGGGCTGCATGCCCTGTTCGGCGGCGATGCCCGCGACGATCAGGTTGGTCGATGTGCCGATCAGGGTAACGCAGCCGCCCATCACCGCCACCGCATTCATCGGGATCAGCAGCTTCTTGACCGGATAGGCGGTCGCCTGCGCCAGCCGGAACATGATCGGGATCAGCAGCACGACGACCGGCGTGTTGTTGAGGAAGGCCGACAGCAGCACCGTGCCCACCGCAACCTCGATCAGCGCCAGCCGCGGATGCTTCTGCGCCCGGACCATGACCAGATCGGCGATGCGGTTGATCGTGCCGGTGCGAATGAGCGCCCCCGACAGCACGAACATCGCGCCCACGGTCAGCGGCGCGCTGTTCGAAAAGACGGAGAAGAGCGATTTCTCGTCGAGCAGGCCGAGCAGCGCGAAGGCACAGGCACCCAGCACGGAAACGACGGTCGGGGAATAGCGTTCGCGCACGAAGGCGACGAACATGCAGGCGAGAATGACCAGACCGATTTCCGCGCGGTAAATGCCCAATAGCGCGGTGATGAAATGCATCTCGTCTTGCCCCCGTTCGATCGCGTCTCTAACGGAGGTGAAACGAAATGGGCCAGCCATGGTTGCATGGCTGGCCCGTGTCGCGGCGTCAGGGGACGTTTTGACCGTCAATCCACGCATAGCGTGCTGACGCTCCCCAGGCTTACGCTCTGCCGCTCACCCTCCCGCGGGTGACCATGTCATCCTAGCGTAACATGGGTGAGTCGTCTCGCATCTTTTGCACATTCGGCGCGCGATTGGCGCGGTTCGGCGCGTCAATCGGCCCCGCACTGGGCGCGGTGCAGCAGCTTCTGGTCGGCCAGCACCAGCGCCATCATCGCTTCGACCACCGGCACGCCGCGAATGCCGACGCACGGGTCATGACGGCCCTTGGTGATGATGTCCGACGCATCGCCTTCGCGCGTCACCGTCTCGACCGGAATCAGGATCGAACTGGTCGGCTTGAAGGCGATCCGCACCTTGACCGGCTGGCCGGTCGAAATGCCGCCCGCAATGCCGCCGGCATGATTGGCCAGGAAGACCGGGCCATCGGCGCCGGGGCGCATCGGATCGGCATTCTGCTCGCCGCGCAGCCGGGTGGCCGCAAAGCCATCGCCAATCTCCACGCCCTTGACCGCATTGATGCTCATCATCGCGCTCGCCAGTTCGCTGTCGAGCTTGGCATAGAGCGGCGCGCCCCAGCCGGCCGGCACGCCACTGGCCACGCATTCGACCACCGCGCCGAGCGACGAGCCATCCTTGCGCGCGCCATCGACCAGCGCTTCCCAGCGCACCGCGGCTTCGGCGTCAGGGCAGAAGAAGGGATTCTGGCCGATCTGCGCCGCGTCGAAATTGCCATAGTCGATCGCGTCGCCGCCGATCTCGCTTACATAAGCGAAGATATCGACTTCCGGGATGACCAGCCGCGCCACCGCACCGGCCGCAACCCGGCTGGCGGTTTCGCGCGCCGAGGAGCGCCCACCGCCACGATAGTCGCGAAAGCCATATTTGGCGTCATAGGCATAGTCGGCATGGCCAGGGCGATAGGCCTTGGCGACTTCCGAATAATCCTTCGATCGCTGGTCGGTATTCTCGATCATCAGGCTGATCGGCGTGCCGGTGGTCTTGCCCTCGAACACGCCCGACAGGATGCGCACCTCATCGGGTTCGCGCCGCTGGGTCGTGAACTTCGACGTGCCCGGCTTGCGCAGGTCGAGCCAAGGCTGGATGTCGGCCTCGCTCAATGCCAGGCCCGGAGGGCAGCCATCGACCATCGCGCCGATCGCCGGGCCATGGCTCTCGCCCCAGGTCGAGAAGCGGAAGACGCGACCGAATGTGTTGCAGCTCATATCCGTTCCAATCCGGTCGCGTCGTTCTTACTTGTCCAGCGCGATGTCGGGCGCGTCTTCGGCCTTCATGCCTATGACATTATAGCCCGCGTCGACATGGTGGATCTCACCCGTCACGCCCGAAGCGAGGTCCGACAGCAGGTAAAGGCCGGCACCACCGACATCGTCGATCGTCACGTTGCGACGCAGCGGCGAGTTCAGCTCGTTCCACTTCATGATGTAGCGGAAATCACCGATGCCGCTGGCGGCCAGCGTCTTGATCGGTCCGGCCGAGATCGCGTTGACGCGGATATTTTCCGGGCCAAGGTCCATCGCCAGATATTTGACGCTGGTTTCCAGCGCCGCCTTGGCCACGCCCATGACGTTATAATGGGGGATGACCTTTTCCGCGCCATAATAGCTCAGCGTCAGCAGGCTGCCGCCTTCCTTCATCAGCTTGCGCGCGCGGGCCGCGACGGCGACGAAGCTGTAGACCGAGATGTTCATGGTCATCAGGAAATTGTCGAGGCTGGTGTCAGCATAGAGGCCGCGCAGCTCATTCTTGTCGGAAAAGCCGATCGCATGGACCACGAAGTCCAGCTTGCCCCAGCGCGCCTCGATCTCGGCAAAGGCCTCGTCCAGCTTCGCCATGTCGGACACGTCGCAGTCGATCAGGAAGTCCGAGCCCAGCTGTTCCGCCAGCGGCTTCACGCGCTTGGCCAGCGCCTCGCCCTGGTAGGAGAAGGCCAGTTCCGCGCCCTGCGCATGCAGTTGCTGCGAAATACCCCAAGCCAGCGACTTGTCGTTCGCCAGCCCCATGATGAGCCCGCGCTTTCCCGCCATCAAGCCTGTCATATCGTCGTTCCGTTCCCTTTGTCCTGCACGGTGCCGGCTGCTTCGTCTTCCGGAAATTCCGCCAGTGCCGCATTCAATTCGGCGCCAATTACCACGCCGAGCCCCACGAGAAAGAAAAAAATGAGGGTGATCATGACACCGGCCAGACTGCCATAGGTCCGGTCATAGCCGCCCAGCATCGACAATGTGACCGGCAATAGCAGAGTGACGGCATACCACCAGAGCGCGGTGGCGACGGCGCCAGGCCATTTGGGAAAGCGCTTGTCGCGGTAGAGCGACGGGGTCAGCGAGACATAGAGCGAGTGGAGCGCCACGCATAATATCGCCATCGGCACCAGCTTGGCCGAGGAAACCCAGGCGATCGCCTCATCCGCGAAGGGCAGCAGCCGGTGGAGCAACTGGTCCACCGCCGTTATCATCACCTGCATCGAAAAGGCGAACATCACCGCCAGCACGCTGACCAGCGTGATCCCGACCGACGCCAGCCGATAACGCCAGAAGGGCTTGGTGCTCTTCGTTCCATAGGCGCGGCGCAATATGTCGCGGATCGTCTCGATCAGGCTGCCCACGGTCCAGAGCCCCACCAGACCACCGAACCAGAGCAGATTGCCGGAACGCGCCTGCAACACATCGCTGATCGGCTGGCGCACGACATCGGCGACGCCGCGCGGCACGGTGGTGAGAAAGGCATTCACCGCCGACAGCCCGTCCGACGTGCGGCCGAAGACGCTGGCGACGGCGGCGGCAACGATGAAGAAGGGAAAGAGCGTCATCAGCGAGAGATAGGCCAGGTTCCCCGCATGGATGAACCCGTCGCTATAGACGCCCACCATTACCCGCTTGACGATCTCGAAGCTGCGCGATCCCGGTCGGACCCGATCGATCTGACGATGGAATTTTTCCTGCGCCTGCGCCGCCATATGGCGGCGCGACTCCGGACTATAGGGGGAAGGCAGCGGCACCCTTGCCGAACGTCCTAGACGCCCAGATGGGTCCGCACCGCGCGACCATCCTGCCAATCCTCGACCAGCTGGAGGATCACCGGATCATCGGCAGGCACGTCGATCAGCAGGGTCACAAGCTGGTCGCCGCGCTGGCCATCCTTGCCGGTAAAGCCCTTGCCGCGCAGGCGCAGCGTCTTGCCCGATGTGGTGCCGGCCGGCACGCCCAGCATCACCGGGCCATCGACGGTCGGCACCTTCACCTTGCCGCCCTTCACGGCCTCGTTGATGGTGATCGGCAGGTCGAGCAGCACATTGTCGCCGTCGCGCTTGAAGAAGGGGTGCGACTTCACCTCGATGGTGACGATCGCGTCGCCCGCACCGCCCGCGCCCGCCTGCCCCTTGCCGGTCAGGCGCATCTGCGTGCCGGTTTCGACCCCGGCGGGCAGCTTCAGGTCGATCGTCTTGCCATCCTGCAGGGTGATGCGCTGCGGCGCCAGCGTCGCGGCGTCAACGAACTGCACCGCCAGCCGATAGGCGACATTGGCCCCCTTGGCGGGCGGCGCGCCGCGACCAAAGCCGCCAAAGCCGCCGCCTCCCCCGGCGCGACGGCCCGCACCGCCGAACAGGCCTTCGAAAATATCGCCGAAATCGGCACCGCCCTCGTTGAACTCGAACCCGCCGGGACGGCCACGCCCGCCGCCACCGCCGCCAAAGCCGAAGGGGGCTGTCGGATTGCCATCGGCATCGATCTCGCCCCGGTCGAAGCGGGCCCGCTTGTCCTTGTCCGACAACAGGTCATAGGCGTTGGTCACGGCCGAGAATTTCTCCGCCGCCTTCGGATTGTCCTGATTCTTGTCGGGGTGATATTGCTTGGCCAGCTTGCGATAGGCGGACTTGATCTCCGCTTCGCTCGCGCTGCGCGCCACACCCAGAGTGGAATAGGGATCCGCCATCTATCATCCTGTTATGCTGAAACCGGTATTTGCCGCATCACGGCCATATCGCCCCTATGTGGCCGAAGGCCGGGCATCGTTCAAGCTGCGGCGCATCCGTATCGACAGTGCGGTGCCGGGAATCTAAGGCAGGGGCATGACCGATCCCTTCGCCCTTTTCGACGAGTGGTATGCGCAGGCGCGCGAGACCGAACTCAATGACAGCAACGCGATGGCGCTCGCCACGGCCGATGCACAGGGCCGCCCTTCGGTCCGCATGGTGCTGCTCAAGGGCCATGGCCCCGACGGCTTCATCTTCTACACCAATTTCGAAGGGCGCAAGGCGGGCGACCTCCTCGCCAATCCGCATGCCGCCCTGCTGTTCCACTGGAAGTCGGTGCGCCGCCAGATCCGGATCGAGGGCAGCGTCGGCCCGGTCGACGACGCCACCGCCGACGCCTATTTCGCCACCCGCAGCCGCGACAGCCAGCTGGGCGCCTGGGCCTCCGACCAGTCCCGCCCGCTGCCCTCGCGCGCCGTCTTCATGGATCGCTATGAAGAGGTGCGCGCCCGGTTCGAAGGTGGCCCGGTGCCGCGCCCACCCCACTGGTCGGGCTTCCGCCTGACCCCGGAACGGATCGAGTTCTGGCAGGATCGCGAGCATCGCCTGCATGAACGGCGCGTCTTCTCCCGCCAGGAAAATGCCTGGAACGAGGGGCTTCTCTACCCCTGAGCGAGCACCATGCCATTGTCCTGCCGTAAAACAGGGCGCGGAATATGGTGGCTCATTCGTCTATCCCCGCACAGTCCAAGCCTGCCCGATTGCGGGCTGGCCGGGCGCCTGTTAGGTGTCACCACCCAGCAGAACAGAATGAATGCGCGGGCGGACCGCTCGCTGGCTAGAGGAATATAATGCGAAATCGACTGACGGCCTACATCCTGACAGGCATGGTCCTGGGCGTGATCGTGGGCTTCGTGGCCAATCTCTGGGTCGGCGGGGATGAAGCGCTGGCCAAGGATGTGGCGGGCTATTTTCACCTTCTGGCCGACATCTTCCTTCATCTGATCAAGATGATCATCGCGCCGCTGGTCTTTTCCACGCTGGTCGCGGGCATCGCCCATATGGGCGACAGCGCGGCACTGGGGCGGATCGGCGGGCGCGCGCTCGCCTGGTTCATCATTGCCAGCCTCATTTCGCTGACCTTGGGCCTGATCTTCGTCAATTTCTTCGAGCCGGGTGCCGGCCTCAACCTCGTCCGGTCGGGCGCGGATGCGGGCGTCAACACCGAAGCGCTCAATTTCCGCGACTTCATCCTGCACGTCTTCCCGACGTCGATGATCGGCGCGATGGCGGACAACCAGATCCTGCAGATCGTCGTCTTCTCGCTGTTCGTCGGCGTGGCGCTGACCGCCATCGGCGAAAAGGGCAAGCCGATCATCACCGTGATCGAGGCGCTGGTGGAGCTGATGCTGCAGGTCACCGGCTATGTCATGCGGGTCGCGCCGCTCGCCGTGTTCGGCGCCCTCGCCTCGTCGGTGACGGTGCAGGGCCTGGGCGTGCTCAAAACCTACGGCGCGCTGGTCGGCGAATTCTACATCGCCCTCATCTGCCTGTGGGTGCTGCTGTTCGGCGCGGGTGCGATTTTCCTGGGCAAGCGGATGTTCAAGCTGATCCGCTATGTCCGCGAACCGATCCTGATCGCCTTCTCGACCGCCTCGTCGGAAGCCGCCTATCCCAAGATGCTGGAACAGCTCGACCGGTTCGGCGTGCCGCGCCGCATCTACAGCTTCGTGCTGCCGCTGGGCTACAGCTTCAACCTCGACGGCTCGATGATGTATGCGACCTTCGCGACCATCTTCATCGCCCAGGCTTATGGCATCGACCTGCCGATTGCGACCCAGATCACGATCCTGCTCGTCCTGATGGTCACCAGCAAGGGCATCGCCGCCGTACCGCGCGCCTCGCTGGTCGTGGTCGCCGCCACGCTCGGCCAGTTCGACCTGCCGGTCGAGGGCGTCGCCTTCATCCTGGCGGTCGACCATTTCATGGACATGGGCCGCACCGCGACCAACGTGCTGGGCAATGCCATCGCCACCTCGGTCATCACCAAGTGGGAAGGCATGCTGGAAGTGGAGGAGCCGGTCGACGTGCCCCATCCCAAGGCGCCGGCCCATACCCCGTCCCATGGCCGGGCCGGGCTGGAACTGGCCTCCGACATGGTCGACGAAGACCGCAAGGGCTAAGCGTCCTCAGCCTTACCCAAAGAAAATGCCCCGCCGGCATGATGCTGGCGGGGCTTTTTCTTACCACAGGACGCCGCGCACCGGCGTGACGGGGTCTGGCGCCGGATCGCCGATCGACTGGAGCAGATCGATCTCGATCGTCCGGCACATGGCGGTCAACGGTACGTCATGCACGCTGTCGGCAAAGGGATCGGTCAGATCATCGCCGATCCGCAGCACCGCCATGAACATCAGGCCCGCCACCGTCGAACCGAGCGGCGTGGCGAAACCCAGCGTCTCGACCAGCCCGATCGGCAGCAGGATGCAGAAGAGATGGGTGAACACGACCGGCAGCAGTCGATATTGGAAGGGCAGCGGCGTGTTCTTCAGCCGCTCCATCCCGCCCTGGGCATTGGCGATGTCGACCAGCACCTTCTCCATCTGGGTCTGCTGGATCGTGTCGATCCAGCCTTCCCGTCGCGCCATGTCGATCCGCCGGCCCGTGCTGTCGAGCAGGCCATTGGCCGGATTGGCGCGCGCCAGCGCCTTGCCCTTGTCCTCCTCGCGCAGGAATTTGGTCACATCCTCGCCGATCGTCTGGCGCCGCAACTGGCAGCGCAGCGCATTCACATAGGCGATCTGGCGCTTGACGATCTCGCGCTTGAGGTCGCGGGCCTCCGGATCGGGCAGGAAATTGCGCGCCGAACGCGCTAGGCTACGCGAGGCGTTGATCATCGCCCCCCACAATGTGCGCCCTTCCCACCAGCGCTGGTAACTGCTGTTCGACCGGAAGCCCAGGAACAGGGCGAGGGCCGAACCGAAGATGGTGAGCGGCAGCGAAGGCGCCTTGAACGGCAACAGATAATAAGCGGCCGTGACCGCACAGTCCCACACGAACAGCGCGGTCAGCGGTTTCCACACTTCCGATGCGATCCGGCGCATGCTGGGGACGGCATCAACGATCATGCAAGACTCCTTCTGGTGAACCGGCCCAACGCCCGAGCATGCGCCTATGCTCCGTCGATGCCCTAACGAAACGAAATATTGCCGGCCGCGCAACCCGCTTCCGCATGGCTCGTTGGTCGGGAGGAAGAGGAGAGGCCATGAGTGATCCGGGCACAGAGGAACAGGCGAGCCGGCGCGCGGCCTTCTCGCTGCAGTGGCAGATGCTGGCCGGCTTCCTGATCGGCCTCACCGCCGGGCTGATCGCCTATGCCGTAACCCCCGGCGCACCCTGGATCGATGCGGTCACCCGCTATCTCACCGGCCCGATCGGCCAGGTCTTCCTGCGCCTGCTGTTCATGCTGGTGATCCCGCTGCTGGTTTCCGCGCTGATCGTCGGCATCGCCGAAATGGGCGAGATGCGCTCGCTGCGCCGAGTAGGCCTGCGCACCCTCCTCTATACGCTGATCGTGTCCGGTATCGCCGTCGTCATCAGCCTGGCGCTGGTCAACCTGCTGCAACCGGGCAGCGGTGTCGATCCGGCGCAGGCGCGCGCACTGCTGGCCGATGCAGGCCAGGGGGCCAAGGCGATCCTCGACCGCGGCGCCGACACGCCGACCGGCATGCAGGCGCTGATCGCGATCGTCCCCGACAATGTGATCGCGGCGATGGCCGACAATGACATATTGGCGGTGATGGTCTTCGCCCTCTTCTTCGGCATCGGGCTGATGCTGGTGCAGACGAAGGAAACGAAGCTGCTGCTCGACGCGATGGAGGGGCTGTTCGCGGTGACGATGCGCCTCATCTCGATCGTCATCCGCCTGGCGCCGATCGCCATCGCCTGCTTCATGTTCAACCTCGCCGCCCAGTTCGGCTGGGACTTGCTGCTGCGCTTGTCCGCCTATGTTGGGGTCGTGCTGCTCGCGCTCGCGATCCAGATGTTCGGCATCTATTCGCTGCTGATCGCCTTGCTGGCGCGCCGGTCGCCGCTGCGCTTCTTCGCCGCCGTGCAGGAAGCGAGCGTCATGGCCTTCGCCACCGCCTCCTCCAACGCCACCCTGCCAACCGCCATCCGCGTTGCGGAGGAGAAGCTGCACCTGCCGCGTCGCATCGCCCGCTTCGTCCTCACCATCGGCGCCACCGCCAACCAGAATGGCACGGCGATGTTCGAGGGGATCACCGTCCTGTTCCTCGCCCAATTCTTCCATGTCGACCTCAGCCTTGGCCAGCAGCTGATGGTGATGCTGGTCTGCATATTGGGCGGGGTCGGCACGGCAGGCGTGCCCGCCGGGTCGCTGCCGGTGGTGGCGATGATCCTGGCGATGGTCGGCATCCCGCCCGAGGGGATCGGACTGGTGCTGGGCGTCGACCGGCTGCTCGACATGTGCCGCACCGCGCTCAACGTCACCGGCGACCTGGTGGCCGCGACGGTGATATCGGCGCGCGAGGAAATCAGCGCTGCGCCTTCGCCGCCAGCGCCCACCAGATGAGCGTGTCGGCGAACCCGGCAAAGCCACGGTCCAGCGCCGCGCCGCCGTCACCGTGAGGCTCGGCATTTTCATCCAGCGTCTGCCCGATCTGGCCGACGCTCAGCCGCTCGGGCATTACCGCCATGCCCATGGCGGACAGCGTCACCGTCCAGTCGGCATGGCTGTTGACCCCGGCGAAGCGGCCCATCGAGTAACTGGCGATCGCGGCGGGGCGGCGGTCGAACTCCTTGAGATAATGGTCGACCAGATTCTTGAGCCCCGGCTGCATGCCGCGATTATATTCGCCCGCGACGAAGACGAAGGCATCGGCGGCGGACAGGCGTTCGGCAAGCTGCGCCATGGCGGCGGGCGCCTCGCCGGCGGGATAGTCGCTATAGCGCAGGTCGAGCATCGGCAGGCCCACGGCCTTGGCATCGACCAGTTCCGCCCTGTGGCCCAGTCCCTCAAAGCTGCGGATCAGATAATCCGCCAGCCGTATACCAAGCCGGCCGCGTCGATAGGAGCCGTAGAGGACGAGGATGTCGAGTGCCATGCGGAGCCTCCTGTCTGGATGTCGACAGACTTGTCGCATCCTGTCCCGATCGGGTCCAGCCGGCCTTGCAATCTTTCAATATCTCACGATACGAAATTGCATTTCACATGACGGAACGCCATCATCGCATCAATGACCGACATGGGAGGATGCGGATGAAGAGGATGGCGCTGCTGGCCTGCATGGGCCTGCTGATGGCCAATGGCGATGTCGAGCCGGGCAAGCCGATCAGCCCCCGCTTTGCCGGCGATCCCTCGCCGCACTGGTTCGACGATCGCTGGTATCTCTATGCCACCGACGACGCCTCCAATTCCGGCCGCTACTGGGACAGCACAAGCTGGCGCCTCTACAGCTCGGTCGACATGAAAAGCTGGCAGGATGACGGCGCCTTTCTCGACGTCACCACCTTCACATGGGCACGCCCCGATGCAAAGGCCTGGGCCCCCGAAGTCGCCCGGCGCAACGGGCACTATTATTTCTACGCGCCGATCGGTGGTGACCGGATCGGCGTTGCCGTGGCCGACCAGCCCCAGGGCCCCTATCGCGACGCGCGCGGCGACGCGTTGATCGACAAGGCGCGCGACGCCAATGCCGGTGCCGAACCGATCGACCCCGCCGTCTTCATCGACAGTGACGGACAGGCCTATCTCTATTTCGGCACCCGCGTGCCCAAGGTTGTGCGGCTGAAGCCCGACATGATCCATGTCGACGGCCCGATCATGGATGTCGTCGTCACCGGACTACCGGCCAGCGATCCGAAGAAGAAATATGGCGAGGCACCCTATCTCCACGCCCACAAGGGCCGCTATTATTTCAGCTTCTCGACCGGCTGGCCCGGCCAGATCATCTATGGCACCGCCGCCTCGCCGCTCGGCCCCTTCGCCTATGGCGGGGTGATCCTCGACTATCTGCCGATCTCGACCAATCATCAGGCGATCGTCGAGCGGGGCGGCAATAGCTGGCTCTTCTATCATGACAAGCTGTTGCCGGGTGGCGGCGATCACCGGCGCTCGATCACCATCGCACCGCTGACCTATGCCAAGGACGGGGCCATCCAGCCGGTCCAGCGCCACGTCCCGGAATGAGGAAAGGCCGGACGTTTCCGCCCGGCCTTCTCATCTCTCAGCGCAGCTTGGCGATCGACAACCCGTCCTGCTTGGCGCGGGTCTTGACCGATTCCTCGCTGCGGGTCAGCGCCTTGGCGATCGCCTTCAGCGCCATGCCCTTCTTGGCGAGCGTGTGCAGCTTCTGGACCTCATCCTGGGTCCAGGGCTGCTTGTGCCGCTCGAAGCGTTCGCCGGCCATGCCCCTTAATCCGCGAAGGGATCGCGGACGAGGATGGTGTCGTCGCGTTCCGGGCTGGTCGACACGAGCGTGACCGGGCAGCCGATCAGTTCCTCGATACGGCGGATATATTTGATCGCCTGTGCCGGAAGCTCCGCCCAGCTGCGCGCGCCCGCGGTGGTTTCGCTCCAGCCGGCAATGCTTTCGTAGATCGGCTCGGCCTTGGCCTGGTCCTGCGCATGGGCGGGCAGATAGTCGAAGCTCTGGTCGCCAATCTTATAGCCGACGCAGATCTTCAGTTCCTCAAAGCCATCGAGCACGTCCAGCTTGGTCAGCGCAATGCCGGTCACGCCCGAAACCGCGACCGACTGGCGCACCAGCACCGCATCGAACCAGCCGCAGCGGCGCTTGCGGCCGGTGACCGTGCCGAATTCATGGCCCCGCTCGCCCAGGCGCTGGCCGACGTCATTTTCCTGCTCGGTCGGGAACGGGCCGGAACCGACGCGGGTGGTATAGGCCTTGACGATGCCCAGCACGAAGCCAGCGCCATTGGGACCAAGACCGGTGCCGCTGGCAGCCGTGCCGGCCACCGTGTTGGACGAGGTGACGAAGGGATAGGTGCCATGGTCGATATCGAGCAGCGTGCCCTGCGCGCCTTCGAACAGGATGCGCTTGCCTTCCGACTTCGCCTTGTTGAGCGTCAGCCAGACCGGCTTGACGAAGGGCAGGATGAAGGCGGCGATCTCGGTCAGGTCGGCCATCAACTGGGCGCGGTCGATCGGCGCTTCACCGAAACCGGCGCGCAGCGCATCATGATGCGCGGTCAGCCGATCAATCTGCAGGTCGAGATCGTCGAGATGGGCAAGGTCGCAGACGCGAATGGCGCGGCGGCCGACCTTGTCCTCATAGGCCGGGCCGATGCCGCGACGGGTGGTGCCGATCTTGCCGGCGCCCGATGCGTCTTCGCGCAGGCCATCGAGGTCGCGGTGGAAGGGCAGGATCAACGGGCAGGTCTCGGCGATCTGCAGATTTGCCGGGGTGATCTCGACGCCCTGGCCCTTGAGCTTCGCGACCTCGTCACGGAAGTGCCAGGGGTCCAGCACCACGCCATTGCCGATCACCGACAGCGTGCCGCGCACGATGCCCGACGGCAGCAGCGAGAGCTTGTAGACCTTTTCGCCGACGACCAGCGTGTGGCCGGCATTATGGCCGCCCTGGAAACGGGCGACGACATCGGCGCGCTCCGACAGCCAGTCGACGATCTTGCCCTTGCCTTCGTCACCCCATTGGGCGCCGATCACGGTAACATTTGCCATGGATACACTCCTCCGCCCGCCGCGCGGACCGGCCATGCCCTTCGACGGGACTCGGCATGCCGGTGGAATAGGATGGGCGGGGTACGCCCTGTGCGGGGCGCGCGTTAGCCGGGCAGGGCCGATGCGTCAAGGTTGGAGGCACATTACACTTTGATACCAGGCGCCGGCTTTACGGCAGGATGCGCCCTCGCGATCATGGCGACACAGGGGCAGCGAAGGACGATCCATATGCGCAGACGGCTGATTCCCATCCTGATTCTCTCCCTGCTCGCGGGCGCGCCGCTGGCCGCCCAGGCCCAGACGGCTACTGCGCCGCAGGCCATGGCCTATGGCCATGATCCATTGCAGGCGATCGATTTCTGGCCGGGCAAGGGCACCAAGGCACCGCTGGTCATCTTCGTCCATGGCGGCGGCTGGAAGCGCGGCAGCAAGGACAATGCCACCGGCGCGGCCAAGGCGCCCCATTATACCGGCCTTGGCTATGCCTTCGCCTCGATCAATTACCGGCTGGTGCCCGATGCGACGGTCGAGAGCCAAGCGCAGGACGTCACCGATGCGGTCGCCCATCTGCGCAGCCGGGCGGCGACGCTGGGCATCGACCCCAACCGCATCATCCTGATGGGCCACAGCGCCGGCGCGCATCTGGTCGCGCTGGTCGGCACCGACATGCGCTATTTCGCCAAGGCCGGGCTGAAGCCCGATGCCGTGCGCGGTATCATCGCGCTGGATGGCGCCGCCTATGATGTACCAACCCAGATGGCGCAGGGCGGCCGATTCATGGCAAAAACCTATGAACAGGCGTTCGGCACCGATCCGGCGCGGCAGAAGGCGCTATCGCCGACCTTGCAGGCGGCAAAGCCCAATGCCCCCGATTTCCTGCTGCTCCATGTCGATCGGGTCGACGGCACCGCCCAGTCCAATGCGCTCGCCGCAGCGCTGCGCAAGGCGGGAACCCCGGTAGAGATCCATGCACTGCCTGGACGCGGGCTGCGCGGCCATATGCAGATCAACCGAGAAATGGGCGATGCCGACTATGCCGGCACCGGCATCGTGGACGCCTGGCTGCGTCGCCTGTTCGGTCAGTAGGCGCGGGGCTCGCTGCCATCCAGCCAGTGCGAACAGCGCTGGGCCGCGCCATCTTCGCCGTCAGCCAGGGCCGCAACCGTGTGCCAGCCCTCGGCCCGCAGCGCGGCCGCGCGCACGGCATCATGGCCGACCGGCAGGAACAGGCGCCGGGGCCGTTCGTCGCCAAAGCCCGCGTCGATCAGCGGATCGGGATAGAGCGAAAAGCCCATGGCGGGCTCGTCCGTTTCGCCGGCACGGGCAATGGCATAGCTGCCTCCACGGCCGATCTCGCCGATGAAACCCTCGGCAAAGATGGAGAAGCCGAACCAGTTCTGGAACTCGAAACCGTGCCGTTCGGTCGGGTCGAGGGTCAGGGTGATGTCCCAGCCGATCGGCTTGGCGATCGCGCGCAGGCCCGCGATGCGGCTGTCGATCGCGCCGCCCAGGCTGGCGCTGAACGCCTCCAGCCGTTCCATCGCGGCGTGGAAGGGGCCGGTCGCCTCAATGAGCGGCAGATAGGCGGCGGCGGCCGGGCTGATCGCCACCAGCGCGCCGGCATCCTTGGCGTCCAGTTCGGCGCGCACGGCTTCCAATTCTTCGGCGCCCAGCGGCAACGGGCCAGCGGCCAGCGCGTCGATCAGGTCAGGCAAGGTGAAATCGATGGTGATGCCGGTGACGCCGGCAGCGGTCAGCGCCTCGATCGCGATATTGACGATCTCGACCGCGGCGGCGGCGCTGTCGCTGCCGATCAGCTCGGCGCCCAGCTGCATCTTCTCGCGCTCCGGACGCAACTGGCTCGCCTTCTGGCGGATCACCGGCCCGGCATAGGACAGGCGCAAAGGCCGCGGCGCGCTGCGCAGGCGGGTGGCCGCGATGCGACCGACCTGCGCGGTCATGTCGGGGCGGAAGGCCAGGGTACGCTGGGACACCGGGTCGACGGCGCGGACCAGATCCTGCGCGCGCATCGACTTGAGGCGCTGGGTCAGCGTATCCTCGAACTCCGCCAGCGGCGGCATGACCCGTTCATAACCATGGGTCGCGACCGTATCGAGCACGCGGCGCGCCAGGCGCGCGGAGGCTTCGGCCTGCGGTGGCAGGCGATCGGATAGCCCCTCCGGGAGCAAGCTTGGCGGGATCATGGTCATGAGACAGGCCCTTTAGCGGAATTTTGGGGTTAGGCCATCCCCTACCCCCGTTCGGTTCGAGCTTGTCGAGAACTGTTCTCGACGAAGCTTCTCGACAAGCTCGAAGCCTGTCCTGAGCGCCTGCCTTGCAGGCAGTCGAAGGGCTGCTCGAACCGAACGGCAGATATTTAGGTCAGCTTAGGCGAAGCGCAGCAACTTCACCTGCTTCACGCCGGCGAGGTTACAGATCGCCCAGCGCAGCGGTTCGGTGACGGTGCCGTCGACCGACAGCAGCAGCACGGCTTCACCGCCCTGGTTGCGACGGCCCAGGTGGAAGGTGCCGATATTGACGTCCGACTCGCCCAGCTTCGAGCCCAGGCGACCGATGAAGCCCGGCGCGTCCTGGTTGACGATGTAGAGCATGTGGCCGTCGAGATCGGCTTCGACCTTGATGCCGAACAGTTCGACCAGGCGCGGCTGGGCATGGCCGAACAGCGTGCCGGCCACCGACTTGTCGCCCGCTTCGGTCGAAACGGTGACGCGCACCAGCGTCTGATAGTCGCCCTCGCGGTCATGGCGCACTTCACGCACGTCCAGACCACGCTCCTTCGCCAGGAAGGGCGCGTTGACCATGTTCACCGTGTCCGAATAGACACGCATCAGGCCGGCCAGCACCGCCGCCGTGATCGGCTTCTGGTTCAGCTCGGCGGCATGGCCCTCGACCTCGACCGCGACGCCGGTGATGGCATCGCCTTCCAGCTGGCCGATCAGGCTGCCCAGCTTTTCCGCCAGCGCCATATAGGGCTTGAGCTTGGGCGCTTCCTCGGCCGACAGGCTCGGCACGTTCAGCGCATTGGTGATGCCACCGTCGAGCAGATAGTCGCTGAGCTGTTCGGCCACCTGCAGCGCGACATTGACCTGCGCTTCGTCAGTCGATGCGCCCAGATGCGGGGTGCAGATGAAGTTGGGCGTGCCGAACAGCGGCGATTCCTTGGCCGGTTCGGTCTGGAACACGTCGAGCGCGGCGCCGGCGACATGGCCCGAATCCAGCGCCTCCTTCAGCGCCGCTTCGTCGATCAGGCCGCCACGGGCACAGTTGACGATGCGCACGCCCTTCTTGGTCTTGGCCAGATTTTCCTTCGACAGGATGTTGCGGGTCTGGTCGGTCAGCGGCGTGTGCAGCGTGATGAAGTCGGCCTTCGCCAGCAGCGTGTCGAGATCGGCCTTTTCCACGCCCATTTCCACGGCGCGCTCGGGCGTCAGGAACGGATCGAAGGCAACGACCTTCATCTTGAGGCCGAGCGCGCGGCTGGCGACGATCGAGCCGATATTGCCGGCGCCGATCAGGCCCAGCGTCTTGCCGGTCACTTCCACGCCCATGAAGCCGTTCTTGGGCCACAGGCCCTGCTGCGTCTGGGCATTGGCTTCGGGGATCTGGCGGGCCAGCGCGAACATCAGCGCGATGGCATGTTCGGCGGTGGTGATCGAGTTGCCGAACGGCGTGTTCATCACGATCACGCCCTGGGCCGATGCGGCCGGGATATCGACATTGTCGACGCCGATACCGGCGCGGCCGATGACCTTGAGGTTGGTCGCCGCGTCGAGAATCGCCTTGGTGACCTTGGTCGAGCTGCGGATCGCGAGGCCATCATAGGCGCCGATCATCGCGGCCAGTTCTTCGGGCGTCTGGCCGGTGATGACGTCAACCTCGACACCACGCTCGCGGAAGATCGCGGCGGCGCGGGGGTCCATCTTGTCGGAAATGAGAACCTTGGGCATGGCGAATTGCCTTTCTTGCAATTCGTCATCCTGACGAAGGTCAGGATCTCAGGCGGCGAACTCGTACCTAGAGGCCTGAGATCCCAGCTTTCGCTGGGATGACGGGAATATAAAGGGAGAGGTTAGTTAAGCAGCCTTCACGGTCGCATAGGCCCAGTCGAGCCAGGGACCGAGCGCCTCGATATCGGCGGTCTCGACCGTGGCACCGCACCAGATGCGCAAGCCCGCCGGGGCGTCGCGATAGCCCGCCACGTCATAGGCGGCGCCTTCCTTTTCGAGCAGGCCAGCGAAGGCCTTGATGAAGGCTTCGTCGGCGCCCTCGACGGTCAGGCAAACGCTGGTGGTCGAGCGCGAGGCTTCGTCGACGGCGAGATGGCCGAGCCAGTCGCGTTCGGCGACGATCTTGCCCAGCGCCGCCGCATTGGCGTTGCTGCGCGCGATCAGGCCCTGGAGGCCGCCCAGCGACTTGCCCCATTCGAGCGCGAAGATCGCGTCCTCGACAGCCAGCATCGACGGGGTGTTGATGGTTTCGCCCTTGAACACGCCTTCGGCGAGCTTGCCCTTCGCCATCAGGCGGAACACCTTGGGCAGCGGCCAAGCGGGCGTGTGGTTTTCCAGGCGCTCGACGGCGCGGGGGCCCAGGATCAGCACGCCATGGCCGCCCTCGCCGCCCAGCACCTTCTGCCAGGAGAAGGTGGCGACGTCGATCTTGGTCCAGTCGATCTCATAGGCGAAGACCGCGCTGGTGGCGTCGGCGAAGGTCAGGCCTTCACGATCGGCCGGGATCCAGTCGGCGTTCGGCACGCGCACGCCCGATGTGGTGCCGTTCCAGGTGAAGAGCACATCGTTCGAGAAGTCGACGGTGGAAAGGTCGGGCAACTGGCCATAGTCGGCGCGGATCACGGTGGGATCGAGCTTCAGCTGCTTGGCGGCGTCCGTCACCCAGCCTTCGCCGAAGCTTTCCCAGGCCAGCGTCGTCACCGGGCGGGCGCCCAGCATCGTCCACATCGCCATTTCGAAGGCGCCGGTGTCGCTACCCGGCACGATGCCGATGCGGTGGGTGCCGGGCAGGTTCAGCAGCTCGCGCATCAGGTCGATGCTGTAGGCGAGGCGGGTCTTGCCGATCTTGGCGCGGTGCGAACGGCCGAGCGACTCGGTAGCCAACTTGGCGGCATCCCAGCCCGGAGGCTTGGCGCAGGGACCGGAAGAGAAAAAGGGGCGAGCCGGACGGGTTGCGGGCTTTGCGGCAGGCGCAATGGTGGCGTCAACGGCAGTCAGATCAGTCATGTAATGCGTCTCCTTACAGAGAGCACGCGCGGCGTTGGGACCGCGTGGCCCGTCGGCCGCCCTAAAGATTTCGGAAAAAAAGTCAAGCCGCAGCAAAATGCGACGAAATGACAGCGCCGTTAACCCATCAGCTCGGAAAGCCGTGGTAAATGCGGGATTGATGGTAGAGCGGGCGACGAAAAATTCGGTATGGCGCAGCGCGGCCCTGGCCGCGACGATGGCGAGCATGCTGGCCGCCTGCAGCGGCGACCTGGTGCCCAAAGGTCGAGTCGCGCGTGCATCCAAGCCGGTGAAGAGCGCGCGCCCGGCCACCCCGCCCGCGCCGCCGCCACTCGAAACCCGGCAATGTTTCGCCAAGCTGCAATCCCAGTCGGTCGCCTTCACCCCCCTGCCCGACCAGAATTTCGGCGGCGGATGCAGCGCGATCGGTAGCGTCAAGTTGCTCGACATCGGTGTGCCGACCTCAGGCCTGGGCGCCATGACCTGCAACCTAGCCGCCAATTTCGCGGCCTGGTCGCGCTATGCCGTGCAGCCCGCCGCCCGGCTGATCCTGGGCGCGGAGATCGAGAAGATCGAGACATTCGGCACCTATAATTGCCGGCCGATCGCGGGCAGCGGCAAGCTTAGTGAACATGCCCACAGCAATGCGATCGACGTATCCGCCTTCGTCCTGAGCGACGGGCGGCGGATCAGCGTCGAGAAGGACTGGAATGGTGACAAGCGCACCCGCCAGTTTCTGGAAGTGGTCCATGCCAGCGCCTGCAAGCGGTTCAACACGGTGCTGTCGCCCGACTATAACGCCGCCCATCATGACCATTTCCATTTCGACATGGGTGGCCGCGGCGGCTTTTGCCGCTAAGCCGAAATAGCCAACTTGGCGGATTTTCCCGCTAACGGTCTTGGCATTGTCACCTGCCGCGCCTAGCTTGTTGGGAATGACCAAGAAAGAAATTGAAGAACGCAAATTCCGCCCCGCACGCCAGGAAGCGGACGACGCCAGGAAGGCGATCGAAACCCCCCAGACCAGCAGCGCCGCCTACAAGCTCGCCTTCCAGGACAATGAGTTCCTGCTGCGCGAGGATCTGCGCCCGGTGCGCTTCCAGCTCGAATTGCTCAAACCCCAGCTGCTGATGGACGAGGCGCGGATCGAATCCACCTTCGTCTTTTACGGCTCCGCCCGAATTCCCGAACCCGATCAGGTCCAGGCGCGCATCGACGCGGCCACCACGCCCGAACAGAAGAAGATTGCCGAAAATCTGGGCAAGAAGGCCCGCTATTATGAGGAAGCGCGCAAGCTGGCGCGGATCGCGGCGCAATATCCGGTGAACGCCGCCGGTTGCCGTCATTTCGTCGTCTGCTCGGGCGGCGGTCCCTCGATCATGGAAGCGGCCAATCGCGGCGCAGTCGATGTCGGCCAGACCACGATCGGCATGAACATCGTCCTGCCGCATGAACAGGCGCCCAACCTGTTCGTCACGCCGGAGCTGAGCTTCCAGTTTCACTATTTCGCGCTGCGCAAGATGCATTTCCTGCTGCGCGCCCGCGCGCTCGCGGTCTTCCCCGGCGGCTTCGGCACGTTCGACGAGATGTTCGAGCTGCTGACCCTGATCCAGACCGGCAAGATGAAGCCGATCCCGATCCTGCTGTTCGGCAAGGATTTCTGGAACAAGGTCGTCGATTTCGAGGCGCTGGCCGATGAGGGCGTGATTTCGCACAATGACCTCAACCTGCTGACCTGGGTCGAGACGGCCGAGGATGCCTGGGCCGCGGTGCAGGACTTCTATCACGACAGCGAAGCGCCCGGCTGCGGCTGATGCGTCCGATCCATGGGGCCTTTGCGCCCTTGCCCTAATCCCCGGCGGGGATTAGGGCCCGGCCATGCGCGCGGACCTGGCCCATGTCGACACCTGGATCTTCGATCTGGACAATACGCTCTATCCGGCGAAGGCGAACCTGTTCGCGCTGATCGACGTGAAGATGGGCGAATATATCCAGGGCCTGCTGGGCTGCGACCCGGCCGAGGCGCGGATCGTCCAGAAACGCTATTTTCTGGAACATGGCACAACCCTGTCGGGACTGATGCACCATCATGGCATCGAGCCGCGCGAATTTCTCGACTATGTCCATGACATATCGATGGAGCGGCTGGCGGTCGATGCCGATCTCAACGCCCATATCGCCGCCCTGCCCGGCCGCCGCCTGATCTTCACCAATGGCGACGCCACCTATGCGGGCCGCGTGCTCGACCGACTGGGCCTCGCCGGCGCGTTCGAGCTGATCCACGACATCCATGCCTGCCGCTATGTGCCCAAGCCCGATCCGTCAGGCTATGCCGAGCTGTGCAGCGTCCACGCCGTCGACCCGACCCGCGCTGCCTTCTTCGAGGACATGGCCCGTAATCTGAAGCCCGCCAAGGCGATCGGCATGACCACCATCTGGGTCAATAACGGGTCGGAAGCGGGCAATCACGACCATCATCCCGATTTCATCGATTATGAAACCGACCATCTGACGCCGTTCCTGGCGGATATTTTTGGGGAAAGACCATGAGCCAAGACCTGATCGCGATCATCGACGCCGCCTGGGAGGACCGGGCCAACATCAACCTGTCGACCCAGGGCGACGTCCGGCAGGCAGTCGACAAGGCGCTGGCCCTGCTCGACAAGGGCGAACTGCGCGTCGCCGAGCCGACCGAAGCCGGCTGGCAGGTCAACCAGTGGGCGAAGAAGGCCGTGCTGCTCTCCTTCCGCCTCAACGACAATGTCATGATCGACAATGGTCCGGGCGCCGGCCACTGGTGGGACAAGGTGCCCAGCAAGTTCGCCGGCTGGGACGAGGCCGCCTTCCGCGCCGCCGGTTTCCGCGCCGTGCCGGGCAGCTTCGCCCGCGCCGGATCGCACATCGCCAAGAATGTCATCCTGATGCCCAGCTTCGTCAACATCGGCGCCTTCGTCGATGAAGGCACGATGGTCGACACCTGGGTGACGGTCGGCAGCTGCGCCCAGATCGGCAAGAATGTCCATCTATCGGGCGGCGTGGGCATTGGCGGCGTGCTGGAACCGCTGCAGGCCGACCCGGTCATCATCGAGGATGACTGCTTCATCGGCGCCCGTTCGGAAGTGGTCGAGGGCGTGCGCATCGGCAAGGGGTCTGTGCTGTCGATGGGCGTGTTCATCGGCATGTCGACCAAGATCGTCGATCGCGCCACCGGCGAAGTCTTCATCGGCGAAGTGCCGCCCTACTCGGTCGTCGTCCCCGGCTCGCTGCCCGGCAAGCCGCTGCCCGACGGCACGCCCGGCCCCAGCCTCTATTGCGCCGTGATCGTCAAGCGCGTCGACGCGCAGACCCGGTCGAAGACCGGCATCAACGAACTGCTGCGCGACTAATCGAGCGAGGGGGCGGTCCGCCGCCCCTTCACCCCTTCAGGGCTAGCGGCAGGCCCGCCGCAACGAAAACGACCCGATCCGCCACCGCCGCGACCCGCTGGTTCAACGTGCCGGCCAGATCGCGAAAGCGCCGCGCCAGCGCATTGTCGGGCACGATGCCCAGCCCCACTTCATTGGCGACCAGGATGATCGCCCCGTCATGGGCCAGGATCGCGGCACAGAGCGCGTCGGCCGCCGCCTCCCCATCCCGATCCGCCAGCAGCAGGTTGCTGGCCCACAAGGTCAGGCAGTCGACCAGCACGGCCTTGCCCCGCGCCGCCGCGATCGCGCCGGGCAGGTCGATCGGCGCCTCGACCGTTTCCCATTCCGGCCCGCGATCGGCCCGGTGCCGGGCGATCCGGTCAGCCATTTCCGCGTCCCAAATCTCGGCCGTGGCGATGAAGACGTGCGCGCCGGGCAGCGCTTCGGCCGCCGCCTGGGCATGGCGGCTCTTGCCCGATCGCGCGCCGCCCAGCACCAGCAGGCTGCTTGTCATATCATGTCTCCCGCAAACAGCGCCTGCAGCCCGGCCACCAGCCAGAGCAGCAGGCAGGCCTGAACATAAATGGCGAGCGCCCACCGCAGGTCGAGAGGATCGGCCTCCATCCGCCCGCTGCCGACCCAGGGCTTGTCATGGCGCACGCCATCATAGCGGATCGGTCCGGCCAGCCGCAGGTCGAGCGCGCCCGCCATCGCCGCTTCGGGCCAGCCGGCATTTGGTGAGGCATGGTTGCGCGCATCGCGCCACATCACCCGCCAGCCGCCACCCCCGGCCAGACAGAGCAGGCAACCGGCCAACCGCGCCGGGATCAGGTTCATGAGGTCATCGGTGCGCGCCGCCGCCCAGCCGAACGGCCCCCAGGGTGCCTCACGATGGCCGATCATGCTGTCGGCCGTGTTGACCGCCTTATAGGCCCACACACCGGGCAGGCCCAGCAACAGCAGCCAGAAGAAGGGTGCGACGACGCCGTCGCAGAAGCTTTCCGCCAGGCTCTCGATCGCGGCGCGGGTCACGCCGCTTTCATCGAGCGATTGCGTATCGCGGCCGACGATCATGCCGACCGCCTCGCGCGCGGCCGACAGATCATTGGCCGCCAGCGCGCGATGGACGGCGCGGACATGGCTATAGAGGCTGCGCAGCGCCAGCGCCGGATAGGCCAGCAGGCCGATCAGCAGCCAACTCCATGGTTCGGGCAGCCAGAAGCGGAGCAGATACTGGACCAGCCATCCGCCACCGCCCGCCACCGACAGCAAAAGCAACAACGTTGCAATCCCGCCCATTTTCCGGGCGAGAGCGCTACGCGCCGGATCATTCCAGCGCGCGGCACAATGATCGATGAGCCGCGCAAAGCTGCCGACCGGATGGCCGACCCGGCGATAGAGTGCCGCTGGCCAGCCGACCGCTGCATCGAGCGCGAGCGCCAGCAACGCAACCGGATCAGCCACGACGCAGCGCCCGTTCCAGTCGGGTCAGGCCCATCGCGTCGGCCGGCAGGCCGATGCGCAGCCAATGCGGCTGACTATCGAAGGGCCGGGTCAAAATCGCCTGCCCCGCCAGTCGCTCAAAAAGCGCCATGGCATGGGGCGTTTCGATCAGGCGGAAGAGCGGGCTTTGGCCGATCGGCTGATAACCGCAGCGCAACAGTAGCGCGTCGAGCGCCCGCGCCTCCCGCTGGAGCTGGTCGCGCATCGCTTCTATCCAAGCTCTATCGCGATAGCCGGCCGTGCCGACGGCAATGGCGGCGGCCGACACCGGCCAGGCACCCAGCCTGTCCCGCACCCGCGCAACGATCGCGCGCGGCGCCACCAGAAAACCGAGGCGCAGGCCGGCAAGCCCGAAAAACTTGCCGAAGGACCGCAGCAGCATGAGGGGGCGATCGTCGGCCACGAAGGGCGCCAAGCTGATATCCGGATGGCCATCGGCAAAGGCCTCATCCACCACCAGCCAGCCATCCGACCCGCGCCGGTCGAGCAGGGCCAGCAGATCGGCCACGCCATGGATGCGCCCGTCGGGATTATTGGGATTGGCAAGGATCAGCGTCTGCCCATCGGCCTCGTCCAGACGGTCGAGATCGACCGGCGCGGCGCCGGACACCATCGCGCCATGGGTGCGATAGGCCGGGCTGGCATGGCGGACCGAACCGTCAAGCAATGCGCCAACGAGGCGCAGGCCAACCTCCGTCCCCGGCAGTGCGCAGACATGATCGGCCGCGACGCCAAAATGGTCGGCCGCCGCCTGTTCGAGCGCGCGCAGCCCCTGCTCGTCGGGCAAGGCGCGCCAGTCGATCACCTGCTCGGCAGCGCCGGGCCAGGCATGGGGATTGATGCCTGTGGATAAGTCCAGCCAGCTTTCGGGCGCGCCGCCGAAATGCGCGCTCGCCGCCGCCACGCCGCCGCCATGCCAGGTCCAGCGCGTCGTCATGTTGTGCCGCTCGCGATCAGGACGACGAAAAGCAGCCCGCTTTCAACCAGTTCAATGCCCGCGCCATGGCCATCGCCGGAAATGCCGCCCAGCCTGCGCCTCAGCCACAGGCCCCAGACCAGCATCAGCAGTGGCGCTGCGAGCAGGGCTGGCAGCCACCAGGCGGCGATTATCAACAGACTTATCCACAGGGCGATGTGGATCGTTTTGACGGCATCGGCAAAACGCGCGCCCAGCCCGGCATGCAGGGGCGGCATCATGCGCGCCCACAGCAACGGCCCGATCCGCGCGGCAAAGGGAATGAGCAGCAGCGGCAACATCATGCCCCGCTCGACCAGCGCATGGAGCAGCAGCAGCTTGGCGATCAGTTGCAGGCCAATCGCCACCACGCCGAAACTGCCGACATGCGGGTCGGCCAGCACCGCCAGCAGCCGGTCGTGCCCCTTATGCACCGCGCCGCACGCGTCGGCGATGTCGCCGAGCCCATCGAGATGCAGCGCCCCGGTCACGCCGACCCAGCAGAGCAGCCCGGCCAGCGCCCCGACCCAGGGATCGATGCGAACGCCAAGATTGACAGCGAACATGACAGATAGACCGACAATCGCGCCGACCGCCGGAAACCATCGGATCGACCGTGCGAAGTGTGTCTCGTTCGCTGTCACCTTCGGCATCGGCAGGCGGGTCAGAAACTGGATGGCAAGGACCAGCCCCTTCATGGGCGCAGGCCCGTGATGCGGGCGAGCGGCGGTTCACCGGTCCAGCGTTCCAGCGACAGCAAGGCGGCATAGGGCAGGCCGAAGCTCCAGCTCTGCTGCACGCTGAACCCGCACAGATGGGCCAGCGCCGCGCGCATCGCCCCGCCATGGGTCAGCACCAATGTGGGCACGCGCGGCAGATCCTCGACAGCATCGGCGATCCGCCCCAGCAATGCCGTCCAGCCCTCGCTGCCCGGCGGCGCGAAGCCATCGGGATCCTGCCAGAAACGGGCGAGCGCCTCGGGATCGACATCGGCCGGGGCCAGACCATCCCAGATGCCGAAATCCAGTTCCCGCCAGCGCGGATCGACCCATACCGGCAAGCCGGCGCGCTCGCCGATCGCGGTCGCCGCCTGCCGGGCGCGCTGCAGGTCGGACGTCACGATCATCTCGATCTCCAGCCCCTCCGCCTGCGCCAGGCAGGCATCGATGCCCGCGCGCGTCGGCACGCTGTCGGTCCGCCCCAGCAACAGGCCGGGCGTCTCGGGCGCGCCATGCCGCAGCAGGTGGAGCGGCATGCCCATCATGTCGCGGTCGACACCGCCGCCTCGGCAAAGGTCGCCATGCCGCTATGCGCGGCTACGGCCGCACGGACAATATTGGCCGCCACCGCCGCGCCGCTGCCTTCGCCCAATCGCATGTCGAGGCTCAGCAGCGGTTCAAGGCCCATCCGCTCCAGCAGCAGGCCATGGCCCGGCTCGGCCGAGCAATGGCCGGCCAGGCAATGGTCGGCAAAGACCGGCACCTGCGCCACCAGCGGCGCGATCGCGGCGCAACTGATGAAACCGTCGAGCAGCACCGGCACGCCCAGCTGGCGGGCGCGCAGCACCGCGCCGGCAATCGCCGCCAGTTCGCGCCCGCCCAGCCGGCGCAGTGTTTCAAAGGCTCTGTCCGGCGCATCGGCATGGAAGGCGAGCGCGCGATCGATCGTCGCGATCTTGCGCGCAATCCCCTCGCCATCGACGCCCGTACCGGGACCAACCCAGTCACTGACCTTTCCGCCGAAGCTGCGGGCGCTCAGGGCTGCTGCGGCGGTCGAATTGCCGATCCCCATCTCGCCCACGACCAGCAGGTCCAGATCCTCTTCGGCCGCCGCCGCGCCGATCGACAGCGCGGTCAGGCACTCCTCCTCGGTCATGGCCGGGGCGATGGTGAAGTCCGCCGTTGGCCGGTCCAGATCGATCGATCGCACCGCCAGTTCCAGCCCGGCCACACCGGCCAGCGCGTTAATCGCCGCGCCGCCGGCGGCGAAATTGGCGACCATCTGCGCGGTCACGGCGGCGGGATAGGCGCTGACGCCATGGACGGTGAAGCCATGATTGCCGGCAAAGATCGCGGCACGCGCCCGTTCCAGGCGCGGCACCGCGCGCCCCTGCCAGCTTGCCATGAAGATCGCGACATCCTCCAGCCGGCCGAGCGCCCCCAATGGCTTGGTCAGCTCGGCCTGCCGCGCGCGTGCCGCCGCGCTCGCCAGTTCCTCGGCCGGTGGCAGGTTGGCCAGGGCATTCTCAAAATCGGTGATCGAGGCGAAGCTCATTCGACGACAAATCCTTCCGGCGGGGTACGGGTGATGAAATGGCCCTTCACGCCTTCGGGCCACTCACGAAAGGCGACGCGGCCATGATCGCTGGCGGCATAGGCAATGGCGTAATCGAGGATCGCGCGTGCCGCATCGGCATCCGGGGTGAACCGCCCCATGACATAGCCGACCTTGCCGGGCGCGCGCAGATGGACGGTGCAATGATCCTGGCAGGCGAACAGGCAGGGCATGTCCTGCACCGCGACGGTGGCATAGCGCGGGTCGGAGGCCTGCACCGTGCGCAGCGCCTCCGCCAGCCGTGCCCCGCCGCGCACGCCCTCCCCGTCCTCCCGCGCTTCGGCCGAATGACGGCAGGTATTGCAGGCGAGGATGGCGGGGCCGGGTTCGACGGGACGCAGCATCAGAAGCGCCCCCGGAAGCCGGCATAGATGCTGCGGCCGAGCGTGCCATAGCGATAGGCCGTCATGTAGTTCTCGTCGAAGAGATTCTCGACGCGGGCGAACAGGCGCAACGCCGGGGTGAACGCATATTCGGCGCGCAGGTCGACCAGCGTATAATCGTCCAGCCGCGTCGTGTTGGCCGCATTGTCATAGCTGTGGCCGGACCAGCGCACCGCCGCGCCGGTGGTGAGGCCGAAGGGCCAGGCATAGCTGATCGACCCATTGGCGCTGTTGCGCGGCCGGCGCGGCAGCCAATTGCCTTCGTTCGCAGTGTCCTCCGAACGATCCTCCGCCACGGTCCAGCTATAATTGCCGTCAATGGTCAGCCCCTTGACCGGCTCGACCGCCACCTGCGCCTCTATCCCATGCGCCTTGGCGCGCGCGACATTGAGATAATAGCCATAGCGGCGGGTGGTGGTGCCGGGCGTGAAGCAGCGCGGATCGGTCGAGCTGGTGGAACAGCTATTATAGATGATCTGGTCGGTCGTGGTCCGGTCGAACCAGGTCGCGCCCAGCCGCAGCTTCTCGCCAAGGAAGCGCTGCTCCGCGCCCGCTTCCCAGCCATGGGCGCGTTCGGGGTCGAGCGCCTGATTCCCATATTCGGAAAAGAGCTGATAGAGGGTCGGCGCCTTGAACCCCTCGCCATAGCTGGCGCGCAGCACCGTCCCGGTCGGCAGCGCCCAGACGCCCCCGGCGGAAAAGAGGGTACGGCCGCCATAGCGATCATGATCGTCATAGCGCAGCCCGCCAGTCAGGGTCAGGCCCGTAATCGGCTGGGCATTAAGCTGGCCATAGACGCTGGTGATCTCCGCCTTGCCGCGGGCCGGGTCGGGAATCGGCACCGAAAGCGAGGCCGAAGGCGACACGCTGCGGAAGCGGCTATTCTCATTCTCCATCCCGAACAGCGCGGTCCAGCCGTCGGCGATCGCGAAGCTGCCCTGATATTCGAGCCGCTGGTTGCGCCCGGCGGCGTCGAAGCTCTGCTTGCGCGGGTTGCGCGGGTCATAATTGTCGCGATCGGTGTCGGTATAGCCATAGCCGAAACGGTTGCGGAAGCGGCCGTCGAGCAGTGCGACGTTAAGGCCGGCATAGCCGACAAATTCGCGATTGGTGCCATAGGCGGGGCTGTCCGCGCTGGTCGCGTCGAAATCGACATGGCCATCGGAATAATAGCCGCGCAGGTCCGCGCTGATTCCGTCCGCCAGCGCCACCTCGACCCGGCCGGTGACGCTGCGGTTGGTATAGCCGTCCTTCTCCTTGCCGCCAAAGGCCGGGCTGATCGCCGAAATGCCGTCGGTGGTGAAGCTCTGGCCACCGATCCTCCAACTGACCGGGCCGGTCTTGCCGCCCAATGCCGCGCGGGCGCTGACCGTGTCGCGCGACCCCGCCTCTATGTCGAAGCTCCCCTCCAGCGCCTTTTCGGGCATGGCGGTGACGACATTGACGACGCCACCGATTGCCTGACTGCCCCACAGGGTCGACTGGGGACCGCGCAGCACTTCTATGCGCGAGGCGTCGCCGACCAGCAGATTGGCGAAATTATAGCCGCCGCCGGCCGAGGACGGATCGTTGAGCTTCACCCCGTCGATCACGACCACGGTCTGGTCGGATTCCGCGCCGCGGATGCGCAGCGACGTCGCCGTGCCATAGCCGCCATTGCGCGAGATGCTGACGCCGGGCGTGCGCAGCAGCAATTCGGTGACGCCCAGATCCTGCGCCCGGTCGATCGCCGCCTTGTCGAGCACGGTGACGGAGGCCGGCACCTGATCGGCCGGCGTGGCGAGGCGGGTCGCGGTGACGAGGATCGAGGATGCCCCGGCATCGGCGGCGGCATCGGGCGGTGGCGCCTGCTGCGCCTCTTCGGCGAAAGCGGTGGTGGAGAGAAGGAAAGAACAGAAAGTCAGATATTTGAACACATGAGCCCCCGGACGAGGGACCGCATCCCAGGGACGATATCGGTGCCCGGCCGGGCGCGACATGGTCCCCGCACCTATGCGGTCCACCTGTCGCCACGCGGGTTCACCCCCGTCCGCTCGGCACACCCTGTCCGCGCGAAGGACGACCGCGACGGGCAGGTCTCCTGGCTCGCGGGTCATCGCTGATTCATGCCGCCTTCTCAGAACCTTGCGGTCCCAATGGCATATGGCACAAAGGCTCGCCGCTCACAGTTGCAGGGGCAGCCGGGGTCTTGAACCCCATTCCCTTTTCATCCCCGCTGCCGGGGAACCTGTCGCAGTCCGGGCGATAGGCGAGCCCGACTGGAGCGTCAATCTTCCTTGCCTGGCGGAGCGCGCCGGCTAAGGGAGGTGGCCATGCGGATATTTGCGCCCATCGGCCCCGGCAAGGGGATGATCGCCCTGATGATCGCCCTGATCGGCGGTGCCACATTATGGGCGGCCACCGCGCGCCAGCCTGCCAATGCAGGCAAACGTCCGCAACGGATCGTGTCGCTCAACCTGTGCGCCGACCAGTTGCTGGTGGCGCTGGCCGATCGCGACCAGATTGCCGGCCTGACCCATAATGCCGGCGATCGGCAGATGTCGGCGGTGGCTGCCGCGACCCGCGGCCTGCCCATCCTCGACGGATCGGCCGAGCAGATTTTGGCGACCAATCCAGACTTGGTGATCGGCATGCCGGCGCGGCGCAATCCGGCGATCGCGATCCTCAAGGCCCAGCATTATCCCGCCGTCGACCTGAAAAGCGCGGACAGCTATGCCGATATCGTCGCGTCGATCCGCACGGTGGCGCAGGCGATCGGCCATGCCGACCGGGGCGAAGCGATGATCGCGCGGATGGACCGGGAGCTTGCCGCCCTGCCCCGTGCGCCGAAGCCGAAGGTCGCCGCCTATTATCAGCGGCGCGGCTACATGACCGGCACCGGCACGTTGGTCGACGACCTGATGACGCGGGCAGGGCTGCGCAACCTGGCCGCCGACCTTGGCAAGCCGGCGATCGCGCAGGTCAGCCTGGAGGAGATGGTCGCCGCCCGGCCCGATTATCTGATCGTCGAGAGCGCCACCGACCGGATCACCGACCAGGGCACCGAAATGCTGCACCATCCGGTGCTACGCGACATAGCGCGCATCAGCCTGCCCCAGGCCTGGACCGTGTGCGGTGGTCCTGCCTATGTGCAGGCGGCACGCGCCCTCTCCCAAGCCGTCAGCGCCCGCTGAAGCTGGGCCGGCTCAGCCCTCGATGAAGTTTGCGGCGACTTCGGCCGGCACCCGCATCAATCGGCCGCTCTCCTTGTCGATCATCGCCCAGGTGGATTTGGCAGACACCTTCACCTTGCCGTCCGGCCCGGTGAACTCGATCAGCCGGTCGAACCGCGCGCCGCGCGGTCCTTCCGGAATCCAGGTGCGGCCCGACACGACATCGCCCTCGGTCACGTTACCGCGATAATCGACCTCATGCCGGGTCACGACCCAGATATAGGCGTCGACATGGGCCGGATCGGCATGGGTCATCCAATGTTCGACCGACAATTGCTCCATCCACTGCACCCACACCGCGTTGTTCACATGGCCCAGCACATCGATATGCTCGGGCCTTGCGGTGAATTGCTTGGTGAAGCTCGACGCCATCAGCCTTCCACTCCCAGCTGCCACAGGATGAACGCAAATTCCTCGGCGGTCTCGTGCAGGCTCTCGAACCGCCCGGACTTGCCACCATGTCCCGCGCCCATATTGGTCTTGAGCAGCAGGATATTGCTGTCGGTCTTGGTCGCGCGCAGCTTCGCGACCCATTTGGCCGGCTCCCAATAGGTAACGCGCGGGTCGTTCAGCCCGGCGGTAACCATCAGCGGCGGATAATGTTGCGCGCTGACATGGGTGTAGGGGTCATAGGACTGGATGGTGCGGAATGCGGCCTCATCCTCGATCGGATTGCCCCATTCGGGCCATTCGCCCGGCGTCAGTGGCAGCGTCTCGTCCAGCATGGTGTTGAGCACATCGACAAACGGCACATGCGCCACCACCGCGCCCCACAGGTCGGGATCGGAGTTGATGACCGCGCCCATCAGCTCGCCGCCGGCCGATCCGCCCGAAATGCTGATCCTGCCCTTGGCCGAATAGCCAAGATCGATCAGCCCCTTCGCGACATCGACGAAATCGGTGAAGGTGTTGGTGCGCTTGTCGAGCTTGCCATCCAGATACCATTGCTGGCCCATATCGTCGCCGCCGCGAATATGGGCGATGGCAAAGGCAAAGCCGCGATCGAGCAGCGACAGGCGGCTGGTCGAGAAACCCGGCTCCATCGCCAGACCATAGGCGCCATAGCCATAAAGGTGCAGCGGCGCGCTGCCGTCACGGGGGAAGTCGGCGGGATAGACGATCGACACCGGAATCTGCGTGCCGTCGCGCGCCGGGATCATCAGCCGCTCGGTGGCATAGCGGCTGGCGTCATAGCCCGAGGGAATTTCCTGGACCTTGAGTATCTCCAACTCACCCGTTGCCAGATGATAATCATAGATGGTGTCGGGCGTGACCATCGATTCATAGCCGATGCGCAGCTTCGTCACCTCATATTCGGGATTGTCGTCGAGACTCGCCGAATAGCTGGCTTCCGGGAACGGAATGCGCTTTGCCGCATGGGTCGCATAATCGCGCAGCTCGATCTGGTCGAGCCCGTCCTGCCGCCCTTCGGTGACGTAGAAGGTCTTGAATAGGGTGAAATCGGTCAGGTAGAAATGGGCGTCGGCGCCGATCACTTCCTCCCACTGGTCGGGCGCGTCGAGCGATGCCTTCACCAGCCGGAAATTGGGATGGGTGTCGTTGGTCTTGATATAGAGCGTGCCCTCATGCTCATCGACATCATATTCGCGGCCGGCCTTGCGCGCGGAGACGAGCAGCGGCGTCGCGGTCGGATTGTCGGCCGGGATCAGCCAGGCTTCGCTGGTGACATGGTCGCCGGTCGCGATGACGATCCATTTTTCCGATGAGGTGAGGCCGATCGAGACGCGGAAGCCCTCATCATCCTCATGGAACAGCTCGACATCGCTATCGACGCTCTGGCCCAGCCTGTGCAGCCGCGCATTGTCGGTCCGCCAATTTTCATTGGCGAGGCCGTAGAGCAGCCCCTTTGAATCGCTGGTCCACACCAGCGACGACAATGTGTCGGGAATGACTTCGGGCAGGATTTCACCCGAAAAGAGATCCTTGATCCGCGCCTCGAACCGTTCGGAGCCATTGGTGTCGATGGCATAGGCCAGATAGCGGCCGTCCGGGCTGACCGACATGGCGCCGAGACGAAAATAGTCATGGCCCTGCGCCAGCGCCGGTTCGTCCAGGATCAGCTGGTCGTCACCGCCTGCTGCGGGCTTGCGATACCATTTGCGATATTGCGCCCCGGTCTCGAAGGCGCGCCAGTAGATATAGTCGCCATCCTTTTGCGGAACCGACTGGTCATCTTCCTTGATGCGCCCCTTCATCTCGTGGAACAGCGTGTCGAGCAGGGGCTTGTGCGGCGCCATCGCGCCCTCGAACCAAGCGTTTTCGGCCTCCAGATAGGCCAGCACATCCTTGTCCTTGACGTCGGGATAGCCGGGGTCGCGCAGCCATGCGTAAGGATCGTCCACCGTGATGCCATGATGCGCGAAACTGTGCGGGCGACGTTCGGCGATCGGCGGGGACAGGGGCGGCTGCATTTGATCGGTCATTAACTATCCATGGTCCAGACGGGGGCTGCGCTGGAATAAGCGCGCCGGCCCCTCTATGTTGTCGGCATTATGGCCAACGCAAGAGGCCGGAATGATCCAAGGGAAGTTCGATGTCCAGTTATGAAGATCGCCTGAAGGCCCTGCGCGCCCAGCTGGTACGCCAGAAGCTCGATGGTTTCGTGGTCCCCCTGACCGACGAGCATATGAGCGAATATGTCGGCGCCTATGCCCAGCGGCTCGCCTGGCTGACCGGTTTTCAGGGTTCGGCCGGCAGCGCCGTGGTCCTGCCGGAGGAGGCCGCGATCTTCGTCGACGGTCGCTACACGCTGCAGGTGCGCGAGCAGGTGGACGGCGCCCATTGGCAATATGAAAGCGTGCCGCAGACCTCGATCGCCGCCTGGTTGAAGGATCATGCGATCGAAGGCGCGCGCATCGGCTATGATTCCTGGCTGCACACCCGCGCCTGGGTGAAGCAGGCCACCGAAGCGCTGGCCCACAAGGGCGCGGAGCTGGTTGCGGTCGACACCAATCCGGTCGATGCCGTCTGGCCCGATCGCCCGGCGCCCAGCGACGCCAAGCTGGTGGTCCATGAGGATCGCTATGCCGGCAAGAATGCAGCCGAGAAGCGCGCCGACATCGCCGACTGGCTGGTGTCGAAGAAGGCGGACGCCGCCGTCCTCTCCGCGCTCGATTCGATCGCCTGGGCCTTCAACATCCGCGGCAAGGATGTCGAGCGCACCCCGGTCGCGCTGGCCTATGCCATCGTCCATGCCGATGCGACCGCCGACCTCTATGTCGCGCCGGAAAAGATGGACGAGGCGGTCTCCAAGCATCTGGGCAACGCCGTGCGCATCCATGACCGCGCCGCCTTTGCCGATGCGCTTGCCGACCTCAAGGGCAAGACCGTCGTCGCCGATCCCGAGCGGGCCGTTGCCGCCATCTTCGAGGCGCTCGACGCCGGCGGCGCCCAGATACTCAGCCTGCGCGATCCGGCCGTGCTGCCCAAGGCGATCAAGAACGACACCGAGATTGCCGGCCACAAGGCCGCGCAGGAGCGCGATGGCGCCGCCTTGAGCCGTTTCCTCCACTGGATCGCGGTCGAAGCGCCCAAGGGCGGCCTGACCGAACTCTCCGCCTCGGACCGGCTGGAGGCATTCCGCAAGGATACCGGCCTGCTGGAGGATCTGTCCTTCGACACGATCAGCGGCGCCGGTCCCAATGGCGCGGTCGTCCATTATCGCGTCGAGGAAAAGACCAACCGGCCGATCGAGACCGGCAGCTTTTACCTGGTCGATTCGGGTGGCCAGTATCGCGACGGCACCACCGACGTCACCCGCACCATCGCCATCGGCAGCCCTAGCGAAGAGATGAAGCAGCGCTTCACCCTGGTGCTGAAGGGGCATATCGCGCTGGCCCGCGCCGTCTTCCCGGTCGGCACGCGCGGCGGCCAGCTCGACGTGCTGGCGCGCCAGTATCTCTGGGCGCAGGGTCTGGATTATGCCCATGGCACCGGCCACGGCGTTGGCAGCTTCCTGTCGGTGCATGAAGGGCCGCAACGGATCGCGACCTTCGGCGGCGGCGACGAGCCGCTGGTGGCGGGCATGATCCTCTCGAACGAGCCGGGCTATTACAAGACCGGCGAATATGGCATCCGGATCGAGAATCTGGTGCTGGTCGAGGAACGGGCGATCGCCGGCGGCGAAAAGCCGATGTTGGGTTTCGAAACCCTGACCTTCGCGCCGATCGACCGCAACGCCATCGCCACCGATCTGCTGGACGCGGGCGAGCGCGCCTGGGTCGACGCCTATCATGCGCAGGTGCTGGCCGTGGTCGGCCCGCAGCTCGACGGCGAAGCGCTGGCCTGGCTCCAGGCGGCCTGCGCGGCCCTGTAACGCGAATCAGTCTTTCGACGGTTCCGGCGCGGGGGTGGGTTCAGCCCCTTCCCGCGCCACATCGCGGCTCTGGGCCTTGCGCCGCCGCAGATTGTCGCGCAGCGCCTGCGCCAGCCTTGCTTTCTTTTCGTCCGGGGTCTCGCTCATGACGAAGCGCATAAGCAAAATGCATTATCTGCCGCAACCCGCCTTGACAGGAGGCAATGGGGCGGCCATAGGCGCGACCTCCGAAGCGCACGGCGCGACGGAGACGAAATAGAGTGCTGCCGTAGCTCAGTGGTAGAGCGCATCCTTGGTAAGGCTGAGGTCGCGAGTTCAATCCTCGCCGGCAGCACCATTTCTCCCCGACAAATGAAAAATCAGATCATCGCCCATCCGGCGAGGACCAGCCCCTGCGCCGCGGCGATCAGCCATAGCCACCGGGTGAAAGGCTGTTTGCGCGTCTTGTGACGAAAGAGGTGGCGCGCGGCAAATGCACCCGGCACCCCGCCTGCAAGCGCCCAGAGCAGCAAGGTCCGCTCGCGGATTCGCGCCATCCCCCGCACGGCCCGGCGCTTGTCGAACCCGAACAGCATGAAGGCCATCAGGTTCGCCAGCAGCAACCAGGCGAAGGCGAGGAACTGCGCGGCGGGAATCGGCTCAACCGCGCACGGTGACGCCGATCCAGAGCGTCCTGGGTGTGCCCAGGTCGATCGATCCGCCGGCATTGCGGGTGACGACATCCTCGTCGAACAGATTTTCCCCACGCGCGATCAGGCTGATGCCATGGCCGATCGGCAGTCGGGCGAGGGCGTCGAGCGTCAGCGCATCGGGCAGCACATCGCTCTGCAGGTCATCCTCATATTGCTTGGCCGTGTAGCGCAGCGTCACCGACAGCTCGGGCCCGGCCTTCGGTGCCCAGGCCAGCGTCGCACTGGCGGAATGGCGCGGCACCTGCGCCGGGGCGAAGCCGTCGAACGCCATGCCCGGCGCATCGACCTTGGAGCGGCTATAGGCATAGGAAGCGAGCAGCGAGAAATCGGCCGGCAGTTGCGCGCTGGCGGTCAGTTCCACGCCCTTGGCCACGATCGCGTTCACATTCTGCCGCTGGCGGGTGACACTGTCGATGGTGACATTGGCGATCGCATCGTCGAGCCGGTTGTAGAAGAGCGTGGCGGAGAGCTGCACGCCCGGCGCCGGGGTCAGGTCGATGCCCCCTTCCACGCCCTTGAGCTTCTCTGGCTTGAGTGCCGCATTGGCCTGGGTGGTGATCGGGAAGACGACGAAGGGTCGATACAGCTCGTTAAGCGTCGGCAAACGGAAGCCGCTATAGGCCGCCCCGCGCAGCGCTACCGCATCGCTGAGATGGTAGAGCGCGCCGGCCCGACCGGAAAACTCCCAGTCGGACCGATTGGCATAGCTGCTGTCCTGCGTCACCGCGCCCGCCGCATTGACCGCCTTGTAGAAGCCGTTGCGGATCGACCAGCGATCCGCCCGCACCCCGCCGGTCAGGACAAGATTGCCAATCGTCCAGTCATCCTCGGCAAAGATGCCGCTGGTGATCTGGTCGCCACCGGCATGGCGGCGCGCTGTCAGCGGGTTGCTGGCGAGGCCCGCATTATAGGCATCCTCAAACATGTCGCCGGTGGCAAAGCGGGTATCCACGCCGATGCGCAGCACATGATCCGCGCCCACCGGCGGGCGCAGCTCGATCTTGCCGCCGATCCCGGTCGATGGCGTGTTGCGCTGGTCGAGCGACTTGCGGAAGCTGGTGGAGGAGATGACGATGTTCGAGAAGTTGCGCGCCTGGAGATAGGCGAGCGCATCAACCTGCCAG
>NZ_LUFI01000032.1:0-81202 GCF_005281675.1 Sphingobium sp. MP9-4
CGCCGCGCTCGCCGCCCGATTCGGCGAGGAGGCTGTGGACGCGCTCCACGCGCTGCTGGGCCTGGGCCACCGCCCGCTTGCCCCGCGCCGCCCGCGCCCCGCGATCCGGGTCGAACGGCGCTTTGCCGAACCGATGGGCAGCAGCGCCCATGCGATCAAGATCGTGGCGGAGATGGCGGCGGAAGCCGGCGAACAACTGGCCGAGCGCGGCCAGGGCGGCCGCCGGTTCGAGGCGGTCTTCTTCCGCAGCGACGGCCTCGCCTTCCCGATCCGGGTCGAAACCAGCCTGCCGATCCGCGATGCGCCGGCGATCATGCGCCTGTTCCAGGAACGGATCGACAGCCTGTCCGACCCGCTCGATCCCGGCTTCGGCTTCGACATGCTGCGCCTCACCGTGCCGCGCGCCGACCCGATGGCGCCGACCCAGCTGGCGCTCGAAGGGGGCGAGGCGCGCAAGAGCGAGGGCGTGGAGGCGCTGGTCGATCGCCTGTCGATCCGCGCCGGGCGTGCGCGTATCCAGCGGCTGGAACCACGCGACAGCCATATTCCCGAACAGGCACAGCTGGCGCTGCCGGCGGTCGAGCATCGCGCACCCGAAGGCTGGGCGCCGGTCGGCGAGCCCGGCGACCCGCCGATGCGCCCGCTCCATCTGTTCGATCCGCCGCAACCGATCGATGTGATCGCGGAAGTCCCCGACGGCCCGCCTCACCGCTTCCGCTGGCGCCGCACCCTGCATGAAGTCACCCGGTTCGAGGGGCCGGAACGGATCGCGCCGCAATGGTGGCAGGCCAAAGACGGCGCGATCGAGGGCGAAAGCACCGGCCGCACCCGCGACTATTATCGGGTCGAGGATGCGCGCGGCCGCCGCTACTGGATCTTCCGTCACGGCCTTTATGGCGCGGAGACGGTCCATCCCGGCTGGTATATTCACGGCCTGTTCGCATGAGCGGCCGGCGCCCGCCGCCCGATCCCGCCAAACCCCGATCGATCGACCGGCGCGAATTGAACGCGATCGAGGCAGCCCGAGAAAAAACGAAACCCGCCCCGCCGCGCCCGGCACCGGCCGAGCCCCCCTTCGCCGAACTGGTCGCCGCCACCAATTTCTCCTTCCTGCGCGGCGCCTCCCACGCCAGCGACATGGTGGAACGCGCCATGGCATTGGGCCTCACCGGCATCGGCATTGCCGACCGCAACAGCGTCGCCGGCGTGGTCCGCGCCCATGTCGCCCTCAAAAAGGCCCCGGAAAAGGCGCGCGCCGCCCTGATGACGGCCAGGGAAGAGGCCGGTCTGCCGCTCATGCTTAGCCCGGAAGAGGAACAGGGCTGCGAGAGCGACCTGCGCCTGGTGGTCGGCGCCCGGCTGGTGTTCGTCGACGGCACGCCCGACATCATCGCCTATCCGCGTACCCGGCGCGGCTGGGGCGAACTCACCAAATTGCTGACGGTCGGCAATCTCCGCTCGATCAAGGGCGACTGCATCCTGCGCTATGAGGATCTGACCGGTCATCTCGACGAATTGCAACTGATCGTCCTGCCCTATGCCAGCGCGACCGAGCAGCAGGCGCACCGCCACCCGGTCGATTATGATTTTGCCGATCGTCCGCCCGGCGAAGCGATCCGCCAGAAGCATCTGAGCCTGGTGCCGCCGCCGCGCCCGACCGAACTGGAAGCCCTGTTGCTGCGCCTCCATCGCCTAGCCCCTGGTCGCATCTGGCTGGGCGCCGCGCTGCGCCGCGACGGGCGCGATGCGCGACGGCTGGCCGGCTTCACCGATCTGGCGGCGCGGACCGGCGTGCCGCTGCTGGCGACGATGGACGCCCTTTATGCCAGCCCCGAACAGCGGCCGCTGCAGGATGTGCTGAGCTGCATTCGCGAGGGCACGACCATCGCCAGGGCGGGCAGGAAACTGGAGGCCAATGCCGAGCGCCATATCCATGCCCCGGCCGAGATCGCCCATCTGTTCCGCACCTGTCCGCAGGCGGTAGCCGAAACGATCCGCTTCCTCTCCACCATCCGCTTCACCCTGGACCAGCTGCGCTACGAATATCCGCACGAGCCGGTGCCGGAGGGCTGGAGCGCGCAGCAATGGCTGGAGGAACTGACCGTCAGCGCCGCCCATGCCCGCTATGGCCCGGTCATCCCCCACAAGGTGCGCACGCTGATGGACGAGGAGTTCAAGCTGATCGGCGAGCGCAACTATGCCTATTATTTCCTGACCGTACACGACATCGTCGCCTTCGCGCGCAGCAAGGGCATATTGTGCCAGGGGCGCGGATCGGCGGCCAATTCGATGGTCTGCTTCCTGCTGGGCGTGACCTCGGTCGACCCGCAACAGCATGACCTGCTCTTTTCCCGCTTCGTGTCGGAGGAGCGGGACGAGCCACCCGACATCGACGTCGATTTCGAACATGAGCGGCGCGAGGAGGTGATGCAATATATCTATGAGCGCTATATATCTATGAGCGCTATGGCCGCCATCGCGCGGGCATCGCCGCGACCGTGATCCATTATCGTTCGCGCAGCGCCGTGCGCGAGGTCGCCAAGGTGCTGGGCCTCAGCGAAGATGTCGCGACCCGCCTCTCCAGCACCGTCTGGGGCAGCTATTCGGGCGATGTCGGCGACCAGCGCATCGTCGAGGCCGGCTTCGCGCTCGACAATCCCCAGATCATGCAGTTGCGTGCGCTGATCGGCCAGTTGCTGGACGCCCCCTTTCCCCGTCACCTGTCGCAGCATGTCGGCGGCTTCGTGCTGACCCAGAACCGGCTCGACGAGACGGTGCCGCTCCATCATGCGGCGATGGCCGACCGCAGCTTCATCGAATGGGACAAGGATGACATCGACGCGCTCGGCCTGATGAAGGTCGACATATTGGCGCTCGGCATGCTGACCTGCATCCGCAAGGCGTTCGACCTGATGCGCGACCAGGGGTTGGGCGACCATCGCCTGACGGTCGACCTCCATTCCAGCGATCCGGCCGTCTATGACATGCTCTGCAAGGGCGAGAGCATCGGCGTGTTCCAGGTCGAAAGCCGGGCGCAGATCAACATGCTGCCGCGCCTCAGGCCGCGCACCCTCTATGACCTGACCGTCCAGGTGGCGATCGTGCGGCCCGGCCCGATCGAGGGCGACATGGTCCATCCCTATCTGCGACGCCGCTGCGGCGAGGAAAAGGTGACCTATCCTTCACCCAGCCCGCAACATGGCCCGGCGGATGAACTCAAGATCCTGCTCGGCAAGACCTATGGCGTCCCCCTGTTCCAGGAACAGGCGATGAAGCTCGCCATTACGGCCGCCAAATTTAAACCTTCCGAAGCCAATCAGCTCCGCCGCGCGATGGCGACCTTCCGCAATGTCGGCACCATCCATCATTTCCGCGAGAAGATGATCAACGGCATGACCGCGCGCGGTTATGAGGCGGAGTTTGCTGCGCGCTGCTTCAAGCAGATCGAAGGGTTCGGCAGCTATGGCTTTCCCGAAAGCCATGCGCTGTCCTTCGCCCGGCTGGTCTATGTCTCGGCCTGGATCAAATGCCACCAGCCCGCCATCTTCGCCTGCGCCCTGCTCAATTCCCAGCCGATGGGCTTCTATGCCCCGGCCCAGCTGGTCCGCGACGCGCGCGAGCATGGCGTCGCCATCCATGATGTCGACGTCAATATGAGCGGCTGGGACAATGGCCTGGAACCGCTGTTGCGCAGCCGCCGCGCGGACAAGGGCGAAGGCACCGGTCGGGCGCTGGCGCTGCGCCTTGGCCTGCGCCAGGTCGACGGCTTTCGCGAACAATGGGCGGCGCAGATGATGGACGCGCGGGCACAGGGCGGCCTCTTCACCAGCATCGAGGATATGGCCCGGCGCGCCGGCCTGCCCGCGCGGGCGCTGCGGCTGCTGGCCGATGCCGATGCCTGCCGCTCGCTGGGACAGGACCGGCGCACCGCTTTATGGGAGGCGCGGCGCACCCCGTCGGACGAACTGCCGCTGTTCGCCGCCGCCCGCCGGCACGACCGCGCCGCGCGCGAACTGGGGGAGGAGGCCGATGCGATGCTGCCCGCCATGCCGCTCGCCGAACAGGTGATGGACGATTATGCGGTGACCCGCCTCTCGCTCAAGGGCCATCCGATGCAGTTCCTGCGTCCGGTGTTCGCCGCCGAAGGCGTGCTGAGCTGCGCCCAGACCAGCGCGGCGAAGAATGGCGCGCGCGTCCGCACCGCCGGCGTGGTGCTGGTGCGCCAGCGGCCGGGCAAGGGCAATGCCGTCTTCATCACCATCGAGGATGAGACCGGCATCACCAATATCCTGCTCTGGGCGCGCCTGTTCGAGCTGCAGCGCCGCCCGGTCATGGCCAGCCGTCTGATGCTGGTCGAGGGCGAGGTGCAGCGCAGCAAGGAGGGCGTCGTCCATCTGATGGCCAGCCGCATCCATGACCGCACCGCTGACCTCAACCGATTGTCGCAATCCGAACCGCCGATACAGGCCGCCCCCGCCGCCCGTCACCCCCGCGACGTGCGCATTCTACCCAAATCGCGCGACTTCCATTGAGATTGCAAGGACGGCTAGCGGCCAGAAGCTAACGTTTCTCATTCCTCCCCAAGCTTGCTTGGGGAGGTGGCAGCGCGAAGCGCTGACGGAGGGGAAATGGCGCAACCTCATCTACTTGCCCCTCCACCGCCTTCGGCGGTCCCCCTCCCCAAGCAAGCTTGGAGAGGATTTTCGGACAGTCCGCGACCCACCCATACTACACCACCGGCGTCAGCAGCGCTTCCCCGGCGAACCAGGCGTCCAGATTGGCGACCACCAGGTCGGCCATCGCCTTGCGGGTGTGGACGGTGGCGCTGCCCTGATGGGGTTGCAGCACGACATGGTCCATCGCGAACAGCGCTTCGGGCACATGCGGTTCGTGCGCGAACACGTCCAGCCCTGCGCCGGCGATGCGCCGGTCGGCCAGCCGCTCGACCATCGCAACCTCGTCGATCACGCCGCCCCGGCTGATATTGACGATCACGCCATCCGGCCCGAGCGCGTCCAGCATCGTGCCGTCGACCAGCTTGGCCGCTTCCGGCCCGCCCGACGTAGCGACGATGATCACGTCGCTCTGGCGCGCAAAGTCGATCGCGTCGGCGACATAGCGATAGGCGGTGTCGGCCGCCGGCTTGCGGTTGTGATAGAGGATCTCGCCCGCCACCGGCTCCAGCCGTCTGGCAATGGCCCGGCCGATCCGGCCCAGCCCCAATATACCGATGGTCGCGCCGGTCACCCGGCCCGCCAGCGCCGGCTTCTCGCCCCGCGCCCAGCCGCCCGACCGCACCAGCCGGTCATTGGCGGCGATGTTGCGCACCGTCGCATAGAGAAGGCCGACGGCCAGGTCCGCGACATCGTCGGTCAGCACATCGGGCGTGTTGGTGACGCGGATGCCCTTTGCGCGAGCATGGTCGACATCGACCTTGTCATAGCCGACCGAGAATAGCCCGATCATCTCCAGCTTCGGCAGCGCGTCCATGATGGCGGCGGGCGCCCCGACCGATCCGAAGCTGACCAGCGCGCGCGCCTCCAGCACCTCGGCCGGCAGCGCGGACATATCCGCGTCCGCCGCCACATTATGGACGGTGAAGCGCTGCTCCAGCTGGTCGGTCAAATAGGGATAGAGCGGGCCATAGGCGACGATGGTCGGGCGGGTCTGATCGGTCATGCCCTCCATCTAGGCACGGCGCAGGCCGATCGCCACCCCGCCCCGCCAATTGACAGCCTCTTTCCCTCGTCTTAGCCCGATGTCATGGCCAGCGTTTCCCCTGACACACGTTTCGGCCTGCGCCGCCAGGCCCGCCTTCCCGGCCCGCTGCCGCTGTCGAGCGGCGCCAGCCTGTCCCCGGTCGACATCGCCTATGAGACCTATGGGCAGATGAACGCGGACAAATCCAACGTCATCCTGATCTGCCACGCGCTGACCGGCGACCAATATGTCGCATCGGACCATCCCGTCACCGGCAAGCCCGGCTGGTGGTGGCGCATGGTGGGCGAAGGCCGGCCGGTCGACCCGGCGCGCCATTTCATCATCTGCTCCAACGTCATCGGCAGCTGCATGGGATCGTCCGGCCCCGCCAGCATCGATCCGGCGCTGGGCGATCCTTACGCCATGCGCTTCCCGGTGCTGACCATCGCCGACATGGTGCGGGCGCAGGCGATGCTGCTCGACCATCTGGGCGTCGACCGGCTGGCGGCGGTCATCGGCGGATCGATGGGCGGCATGCAGGCGCTGACCTGGCCCACCCTCTTCCCCGACCGGGTCGAACGCTGCGTCGTCATCGCCTCGACCGCGCGGCACAGCGCCCAGAATATCGCCTTTCACGAGGTCGGGCGCCAGGCGATCATGGCCGATCCGCTCTGGCGCGGCGGCGACTATTATGCCGATGGCAAGGTGCCGAGCGCGGGCCTCGCCGTGGCGCGCATGGCGGCGCATATCACCTATCTTTCCGAAGCAGGCCTGACCGAGAAATTCGGCCGCCGGTTGCAGGGGCGTGACGCCAAGACCTTCGGCTTCGACGCGGACTTCCAGGTGGAGAGCTATCTGCGCCATCAGGGCTTGAGCTTCGTCGAACGGTTCGACGCCAATAGCTATCTCTACATCACCCGCGCCATGGACTATCATGACATTGCCGAGGATCATGGCGGGTCGCTGGCGCGGGCGTTCACGGCGACGCGGGCGCGCTTCTGCCTCGTCAGCTTCGACACCGACTGGCTCTATCCCACCGCCGAATCCCGCGCGATCGTCCATGCGCTCAACGCCTCGGGCGCGCAGGCCAGCTTCGTCGAACTGTCCAGCCCCTTCGGCCATGACGCCTTCCTGCTCGAAAGCCCGGAACTGAACCGCGTGGTCGACGGCTTCCTGCGCGGTGGCCGGGCATGAGCGATCTCCTCCGCCCCGATCTCGCGCTGATCGCCCGCACCGTGCGGCCGGGCACGCGGGTGCTGGATGTCGGCTGCGGCGACGGCGCGCTGATGGCGGCGCTGCGCGACACCAGCCAGGTCGATGCCCGCGGGCTGGAGATTGACGGCTCCAATGTCGCCGCCGCGGTCGGCCGCGGCCTGTCGGTGGTGCAGGGCGACGCCGACACCGACCTTGCCTATTATCCCGACGCCAGCTTCGACTATGCGATCCTCAGCCAGACGTTGCAGACGACCCGGCGCCCCGACCTGGTGGTGGAGGAATTGCTGCGCATCGGCCGGCAGGCCTTCGTCTCCTTCCCCAATTTCGCCCATTGGCGCGGCCGCCTGTCGCTGCTGTGGGGCGGTCGCATGCCGGTGACGCGGCTATTGCCCGACACTTGGTATGACACGCTCAACATCCATCATGTGACGGTGGATGATTTCCGCGCGCTGGTAAAGGATCGCGGCTGGACCATCGATGGCCAGTGGTTCCTGAAAGGGGACAAGGAAACCACCCATGCGAACGCCAATCTGTTCGCCGAACATGCGGTGTTCCTGCTGCGCAGATAGCCGATCGTCAGGCCGGCACCGCTTCCACGAAAGGCGCGATCACCGCCCGTGCCCGCGCGACATAGTCGGCCTTCTCGCCCACCGGCGCGACATAATGGAGCGCCGCTTCCGCATCCACCATCGATCCGCCCCGCGCGATCATCCACGCGGCGAGATAGGGCGCCGACAGGCATCCGCCGGCCGTCGCGACATTGCCATGGGCAATGAAGGGCGCATCGATCACCCGCACCCCCGCCTCCACCACCCAGGGCTTGGTGGTCAGGTCGGTGCAGGCCGGCAGATCGCCGACCAGGCCTAGCTTCGCCAGCAGCAGCGTGCCCGAACATTGCGCCCCGATCAGCTGGCGCGCCGGGTCGAGCGTGATCCGCCCCAGCATCGCCGCATCGGTCGCAATCTCGCGCGTGCGGATGCCGCTGCCGATCAGCACCGCGTCCGCTTGCGCCGCAAAGTCCAGCGGCCGCTGTCGCTGCACCCTCACCCCGTTCATCGACGTCACCGTCTCGTCGGGCGCGGTGATATAGGCGGCCCAGCCCTGCGGCTTCATCCGGTTGAGGATGGCGGCGGCGATGAAACTGTCCAGTTCGTTGAAACCCTCGAACGTCAGTATCGCAATCTGCATTGGTCATCCTCCTGCGCCGTCACCCGCCTGCCATAGCCCCTTGCCCGGCCACGCCCATGGCCAGTTTGCAGGCCATGGCCCGGCCAGATATCGCCACCGCGCCCGCCCTTCCCCTTTACGCCGCCGCCCCCGCCGGGCCATGCTTCGCGCACAAGAGGAGAGGCAATGGACCGGGATAATGGCCGCTGGGATTATATCATCCTGGGCGCGGGCAGCGCGGGATGCGTGCTGGCCAACCGGCTGAGCGCCGATCCGCGCAATAGCGTGCTGCTGCTGGAGGCCGGCGGCAAGGACGACTGGCTGTGGATAAAAATCCCGGTCGGCTATCTCTATTGCATGGGCAATCCGCGCACCGACTGGTGCCTGAAGACCGAGGCGGAGGCCGGCCTTGGCGCCCGCGCCATCGCCTATCCGCGCGGCCGGGTGATCGGCGGCAGCAGTTCGATCAACGGCATGATCTACATGCGTGGTCAGGCCGCCGATTATGATGGCTGGCGCCAGGCCGGCAATATCGGCTGGGGCTGGGACGATATCCTGCCCTATTTCGTGCGGGCGGAGGATCATCAGGACGGAGCCAGCGCCACCCATGGCGCGGGCGGCGAGATACGGGTCGAGCGGCAAAGGCTGCGCTGGGATCTGCTCGACCGCTTCCGCCAGGCCGCCAGCCAATATGGCGTGCCCGAAACCGCCGACTTCAACGGCGGCGACAATCTGGGCTCGGGCTATTTTCAGGTGACGCAGCGGCGCGGCCGGCGCTGGAGCGCGGCCGACGCCTTCCTGCGTCCGGCCATGAACCGCCCCAATCTGCGCATCGTCACCGGCGCGACGATCGACCGGGTGACGATTGCGCAGGGCCGCGCCACCGGCGTCCGCTTCCTGCTGGATGGCGACGCCTGCACCGCGCAGGCCGATGGCGAAGTCATCCTGTCGGCCGGCTCGATCGGCAGCCCCGCCATCCTCCAGCGATCGGGCATCGGTGACGGCGCCCGGCTGGCGGCACTCGGCATCGACGTGCTGGCCGACCGGCCGGGCGTCGGCGAAAATCTGCAGGATCATCTCCAGATACGCTGCGCCTATCGGGTGACCGGCATCGCCACCCTCAACGGCCGCGCCGGATCATGGCTGGGCAAGGCGTGGATGGGCCTGCACTATCTGGCCAGCCGCTCCGGGCCACTGTCGATGGCGCCCAGCCAGCTTGGCATGTTCGTCAAATCCGACCCGCGCCATGCCACCGCCAATCTCGAATATCATGTCCAGCCCTTGAGCCTGGCCGCGTTCGGTGGCGCGCTCGACGCCTTTCCCGCCTTCACCGCCAGCGTCTGCAACCTGCGCCCGCACAGCCGCGGCAATGTGTGGATCCATTCCGCCGATCCGCTCGCCCCGCCTGCCATCCGCCCCAATTATCTGTCGGCGGCCGAAGACCGCCAGGTCGCGGTCGAGGCGGTGCGCGTCACCCGCGCGATCGTCGGCCAGCCGGCCCTCGCCCCCTATGCGCCGCAGGAGTTCCGGCCCGGCCCGGAGCGGCAGGATGACGCCGCCCTGCTCGAAGGAATCGGCGCGATCGCCAGCAGCATCTTCCATCCGGTCGGCACCGCCGCCATGGGCAGCGGACCGCGCGCGGTGGTCGACCCGCAATTGCGCGTCCATGGCATTGCCGGGCTGCGCGTCATCGACGCATCGGTGATGCCGACGATCACGTCGGGCAACACCAATGCGCCGACCATGATGATCGCGGAAAAGGGGGCGGAGATGATCCTCGCCGCCGCCCGTTCCTGAACTATCGGGCCTGAGCTTTCGGGCCTGAGCTTTCGCGCCTCAGTCAGCGCCCGGTCGCCGACGCCCCCGTGCGATAGCCCGGCTGGGCCGGTTCGCCGAACGCCGCCAGGATCGTATCGAACCGGCGGGCCAAGTCGTCGCGATATTCGGGATGGGTGATGATATAGGGCTGGTCCTGCTCGACCGCACGCACCACCGCCCGGCCCAGCCAGATCGGCTCCATCATGTTGGCGCGAATCTGCGCCAGCCGCGCCGGGTCCATCGCGCCCGGCCCGACCGTATCGGATTCCGACATGCGGCTGCGGGTCAGGCCGGGAAACAGGGTGGAGACGCCGACGCCATGGGGCGCCAGTTCCTGCCGCAGCGAATCCGACAGGCCCAGCACGCCGAACTTGCTCGCCCAATAGGCGGCGAACAGGCCGAAGGGGTTGAGCCCGTTCATCGACGATGTGTTGACGATATGCCCCGCGCCCCGATCGACCATCGCTCGCGCGAAACAGGCGATGCCATTATAGACGCCGGTCAGGTTGACCGCGACCAGCCGGTCGAAATCGGCCGGGTCCATGTCGATCAGCGGCGCAAAGCCCGACGCGATCCCGGCATTGTTGCAGAGGATATCCACAGGCCCGAAGCGCGCTTCCGCCGCTGCCCTGGCCTGCGCCCAGCTGTCGCGACTCGTGACGTCGATCGGCAGCGCCATCGCGTCCGTCCCCGCCGGCAGCTTCGCCGCCTCCGCCTCGGCAAAATCCGCATCGATATCGGCCAGGATGATGCGCCCGCCCTGCTCGGCAAAGGCCTGCGCCATCCCCCCGCCGATACCGCCGCCGCCCCCGGTGATGAATATCGTCCTGCCCGCGATCTGCATCCTGCTCTCCTTTATATTTACAACAATAGTGTCGCAAATTAAGGCCGGCAGGGAAAGGGGCTATTGGCCCCGGCTGTAACTGCGCGTTTCCCCTTCCGCCGCCAGCTTCTTGTCCAGCATCCCGGCGGCGCGGTCGGCATAGCGGTGGCAGGCGGTCGGATCGATGAAGGCATTGGGCACGCGCTTCGCCCGCAGGCGCGCCAGCTTGGCCGGGTCGGCCGGATCGGGATGGGCGGTGATCAACAGGTCGCAATCCATTGCCCCCACCTTGGCAAAGGTCGCGCGGAAGGCGTCGACCACCGGCCGGTGCGCCGGATCGGAAAATGCATAGCCATCGGCCGCGATCGGATTGAGGCTGGAGCCGAAGACCATGGTCGCGCATTGCCGCCCCTCGCAGCTTTTCCAGCGCCAGCTCATGCTGCCCATCGTATGGCCCGGCGTCGCGACGGCGGTGATGACCGTGTCGCCCAGCCGGATCTCCTCGCCATCCTTGACCGTGCGCAGCCGGCGGACGGCGGGGAAACGCTCCAGCCAGGCCGCCTGCGGATCGGCAGGATCGATGCCGCCGGTGCGCAGCACGGCCGCTGCCGGCGCGCTCGCCACCACCGTCGCGCCGCTGTCGCGGGCCAGCGCGGCCAGCCCGCCGGCATGGTCGAAATGCGGTTCGGTGCTCAGGATCAGCTTCACGTCGCGGATCGAAAAGCCCAGCGCCCTGATGTTCGCCTCCACGTCGCGCACCGCCTGCGGCACCGCGCCGTCGATCAGGATCAGCCCGGCACTCGTCCTGATGAGCGCGACATTGAGGCCGCCGAACCCGACCAGATAGGTCTGGCCATGCAGCCGGATCGGCGCCTGCGGCGCCAGCCAGCGCTTGGACGAGGCAAGCGCGATCGGCCGCAGCAACGGATCATCCGCCGCCTTCGTCCAGGCCGGGCCACCCAGAAACATCGCAGCCATGCTGATACCTACGCCCATCCAGTTGCGCATCGTCCTACCCCTATATGCTTGGTGATGGGCAGAGATTGCGGGAGATACCGGCTAGCGACAAAGCATCAATTCTCGACACAGTCATTAGCTGATCTTATGCCTGGACCATGGATCGCGCCCAATTGCCGCTCAATGCCCTGCGCGCCTTCGAGGCGGCCGCCCGGCATCTCAGCTTCACCCGCGCCGGCCTCGAACTCTGCGTCAGCCAGGGCGCGGTCAGCCAGCAGGTCGCGCAGCTTGAGGCGCGGATCGGCGCGCCGCTGTTCCGCCGCCTGCCGCGCGGCCTCGCTCTGACCGATGAGGGGCTGGCGCTGCTCCCGGTGCTGGCCGATGCGTTCGACCGGGTCGGCGGCACGCTGGAGCGGATCGAGGGCGGGCGGCTGCATGAAGTGCTGACGCTGGGCGTGGTTGGCACCTTTGCCGGCGGCTGGCTGCTGCCGCGCCTTGCCGATTTCGCCCGCGCCTGCCCCCATGTCGATCTGCGGCTGATGACCAACAATAACCGGGTCGACCTGGCCGGCGAAGGGCTGGACCTGGCGATCCGCTTTGGCGAGGGTGCCTGGCACGGCACCCATGCCCAGCCGATCCTGCGCGCGCCGCTCGCCCCGCTCTGCACGCCCGCCCTCGCCGCTCGCTTGATCGATTCCACCGCGCTCGCGCGCGAGCCGCTACTGCGCTCCTATCGTGCCGACGAATGGCCGCGCTGGTTCGCCGCCGCCGGTGCGCCCTGCCCGCCGCTGCGCGGGCCGATGTTCGACACCTCGCTGCTGATGGTGGAGGCGGCGCGCGCCGGCCTTGGCGTCGCCCTCGCCCCGGTCGCGATGTTCGCCGCCGATCTGCAGGCCGGGCGGCTGGTCCAGCCTTTTCCTGAGAGCGTCGATGTCGGCGGCTATTGGCTCACCCGCCTGCTGTCCCGCCCCGACAGCCCCGCCATGGCCGCCTTCCGCGCCTGGCTGGCGGATGCTGTCCTACAGGGCTGATCGCCCCTATAATGGGGGTGGCCCGCGCAAGGATATTATAGGGGTTGGAAATTCTATATCGAAATGTGCGGGAAATATGGGAAGTTAAGCGATCGAAATCCTATTGCGGATAGCTGATCGCCATCACCTCATATTCCTTTTCCCCGGCGGGCAGATGCACCCGGCGCAGGTCGCCGATGGCCGCCCCGCGCAGCGCACGGGCGATCGGTGATCCCCAGCCGATCCGGCCGGCATCCACATCGGTCTCGTCATTGCCGACGATCGTCACGGTGCGATGATTGTCATCCTCGTCGGCGATGGTGACGGTCGCGCCGAAATAGACCCGCCCCTTATCGGGCTGCTGGCGCGGGTCGACGACCTTGGCGTCCTTCATCTTCTTCGACAGGCGCTTCAATTGCCCGTCGATCTCGCGCATCCGCTTGCGGCCATAAAGATAGTCGCCATTTTCGCTGCGGTCGCCATTGCCCGCGGCCCAGCTCACCACCTCGACGATGCGCGGCCGCTCGACACCCAGCAGATGGTCATATTCGGCGCGCAGCTTCGCAAAGCCCTCGGGGCTGATATAATTGGGATAGGGACCGCTCATGCCGCCCCTTATCCACAGCCTTGGCCGACGCGCAAACCGGAAAGATCAGCCCGGCGTCTGCTTGCCCAGATAGCGGCTCAGCACCGCATTGCTGCCCTTGAACTTGGCCCGCTCCGGATTCATCGCTTCATAGACGACGGCATTTTCCAGCACCCGCTGCACATAGTTGCGCGTCTCGAAGATCGGAATCTGCTCGATCCAGCGCAGCATGTCGGCGCCCGGCAGGCGCGGGTCGCCATTGGCCTTGACCCAGCGATTCACATTGCCCGGCCCGGCATTATAGGCAGCGACCGCCAGCGGATAGCTGCCGCCATAATAGTCCAGCATGCGCTGGAAATAGCCCGACCCCAGCATGATGTTGTAGCTGGGATCATTGAGCGAACCGGCATCATAGCTCAGGCCCAGCTTGCCCGCCTGCTCGCGCGCCGTGCCCGGCATCAGCTGCATCAGGCCGCGCGCGCCGGCATGGCTGACGATCTGCTTGTCGAACTGGCTTTCCTGCCGCGCGATCGCATGGACCATGGTCCAGTTATATTGCGCCGTCGGCGGCACCGGCACGCGCGGGAAAGCGCTGGCGCCATAGCCGGTCAGGCCGTTGGACACGGCGCGACGTCCGACCATCACGCCCATGTCGGGGCGGCCCAGATTCTGCGCCAGCTCTGCGGCCAAGAAATGATCGCCATCGCTGTCCGCACCATTGGCAATGGCGCGCACGAACTTGCTCTGGTCTTCCCAATAGCCCATCTGGCCCAGCGCCCTGGCGGCGCGCACCACCGAACGGTTGTTGAACTCGCTGCGCTCGGCGGCCGAGATCGCCACCGCCCGTTCGGGCGGCGGCGGCACCGGCCGGCCCAGCCGTTCCAGCGCCAGCTGGCCATAATATTGATCGGGGAATTGTGCCGACTGGTTGAAATAGCTGTTGGCGCTGGCGGCATCGCCCGCCTGCAGCGCCGCGCGCCCGGCCCAATAATAGCCCTTGGCCTGGACCTGGGGCGACTTGCCGCCGGTCGCATAGCGGCGGAACATCGCCACCGCATCGGTCGGCCGGTTGAGATTGTAGAAGGCGGTCGTGCCCGCCAGCCAGGCAAGGCTGGTATAATCGTCGCGCTCGCCGATCGGCCGGGTCGACACATCCGTGCCCGGCGCATAGGCGTCGTCCAGCTGGCTTGCGATGCCATAGGCAAAGCTCCACTGGCTGTCGTTCGCCGACGACCGCGCCTGGGTCAGCAGCGTCTCATACCATTTTTCGGCATTGCCGGGGCGGAAGGTCAGCGGCTGGCGATTGGCCAGATATTGGCGCCCGGCGATCCAGTTGCCGCTGTTGAGCAGCCAGGTCGCCTTGTCGGCAATGAAGCCCGCATCGCTCGCGCCGCCGGCCGGCTCGGCCGTCTGCATCTTGATCGCGGCGTCCGGCGACTTCTGGCGAAAGGCGATACGCGCATCATAGATCGCCCGCCGCGCCGGGCTGACATAGGCCAGCATTCGCATCGCGCCGATCGTATCATTGCTCCACAACAGCACATCGGCGCGCTGGTCATGGTCGGCCACGGTAAAGCCCGATCCGAACAGCGACAAAAGCCTCGCCTCGTCGGTCGGGCTCAGCGTGCCGGTGATCCAGGCGGTGCGCGCGGCCACCCGCGCCTCATCCATCCGCCCGGCCTGCATCAGCGCCACGGCATTGCGGGCATGGCCGGTCGCGGTGCGCGCCGGGAAGCGGGCGAAGAAGGCGATCACCTGGCGCGGATCAAAGCTGTCGGGATTGATCCCGGTCTCGGCCAGCCGCCGCATCCGGTCCTCGCCCGGCCAGCCGGGATTGGCCATGATGAAGCTGGCATAGGTGGAAAAGCCGAGGCCATCGCTCTGCTGCAAGGCGCGCCACTGGCTGATCGTGCCGGCGATCGAGGGATCGGACGGCATGCCGACGCGGCTCGCCGCCTGGTTCCAGGCGCTGGGCTGAGTCGAGCCCGGCTGGCCCGGCAAAGGCTGCACCATCGCCTGGGCATAGACGGTGGGGGTTTCGGTCTGGGCGCCGGCACCGGCGGTTGCGAGCAATAAAGCAATGACAGGCATGCGGATCAGGTAACTTTCGACAGTTCCGGGCTTCGGCATGCTGGACATAATCGCTATTGCATCCTTATCAGGCCCTGAATGACGCGCTATAGCGCGCCGCTTGCCCGATCATGCCCCGGTCGCCCGGAGAATTGAAGGAGTTTAATGATGTTTTCCGGGTCGATTCCAGCCCTGGTGACCACTTTCCGCGACGGAGCGGTGGACGAGGCCGCCTTCCGCGCCCTGGTCGACTGGCAGATCGAGGAAGGGTCGAGCGCGCTGGTCCCCTGCGGCACCACCGGCGAAAGCGCGACCATGACGGTCGAAGAGCATAATCGCGTCATCGCCATCTGCGTCGACCAGGCGGCCGGCCGCGTGCCGGTGATCGCCGGCTGCGGATCGAACGACACCCGCATCGCGCTGGAGCATATGTATGCGGCGCAGGCCGCCGGCGCCGACGCGGCGCTGGTCGTCGCGCCCTATTACAACAAGCCGAATCAGGAAGGCGTCTACCAGCATTTCGCCTATCTTGCGCAGCGCTGCGACCTGCCGATCGTCCTCTACAACGTCCCCACCCGCACCATCACCGACATCGGCGTGCCGGTGATGCACCGGCTGAGCCAGGAATATCAGTCGATCGTCGGGGTGAAGGACGCCACCGGGAATCTGGGGCGGGTCACCGCGCAGCGCCTCGCCTGCGGCCCGGACTTCTGCCAGCTTTCGGGGAATGACGAAACCGCACTCGGCTTCAACGCGATGGGCGGCCGGGGCTGTATTTCGGTCACCGCCAATGTCGCCCCGCGCCTGGTCGCCGATTTCCAGGCGGCCTGCGCCGCGCAGGATTGGGATGGTGCCCTGGCGCTGCAGGATCGTCTCTATCCCCTGCATGATGCCCTGTTCAGCGATTCTTCACCCGGCCCTGTCAAATATGCGCTTACCCGCGTGCGGCCCGACATGCCCGGCGAGCTTCGGCTGCCGATTACCTGGCCGTCGGAATCGAGCCGCGCCGCGGTCGATCGCGCGCTAGAGATCGCCGGTCTGGTTTGACGCGCCGGCGTCCCTATATGATGAATTGAGTTAAGCAGCAGACTATGGCCCGCCCCCGCCCCGCAACCTTCGACAAGAAGAAGATCGTCGCCGAGAACCGGCGCGCCCGTTTCGATTATTTCATCGAGGACGTGTTCGAGGCCGGCATCGCGCTGCAGGGCACCGAGGTGAAGGCCTTGCGCGGCGGCGAGGGCAATATCGCCGAAAGCTATGCCGAGGTGAAGGGCAACCAGGTCTTCCTGGTGAACAGCAACATCCCCGAATATAGCCATGGCAACCGCGAAAATCACGAGCCCAAGCGGGTGCGCAAGCTGCTGCTGCACGAGCGCGAGATCGAGAAGATGCACAGCGCGGTGTCGCGCAAGGGCATGACGCTGGTGCCGCTGATGGTCTATTTCAACAGCCAGGGCCGGGCCAAGGTCGAACTGGCGCTGGCCAAAGGCAAGCAGAATCACGACAAGCGCGACACGATCAAGGAACGCGACTGGAAGCGCGATCAGCAGCGCATCATGAAGGCGCATAGCTGATCCATGGACAATCGCTTCTCCCGCTGGTGGCACGCCAACGCGCCGACCCGTGAATCGCTGGAGAAGAGCCGCGTCCTTGCCCCCGTCGCCCATCGCGTGCTGGAACCTTCGCTGTGGCGCTTCACCCGTCGGTCGGTGCCGCGCGGCGTCGCGCTCGGCCTGTTCGTCGGCATCTTCCTGCTGATCCCCGGCGTCCAGATCGCCGGCGCCGCGATCTTCGCCCTGCCCTTCCGCGCCAATATTCCGGTGGCGGCGGCAATGACCTTCCTGTCCAACCCGGCCACCACGCCGCTGATCCTGATGGCGTCGGTGTGGCTCGGCAACTGGATGCTCGGCCGCAGCGCCGACACCTCGGGCTTCATGGCGCTGGTCGATGGCCATGCCTCGATCGGCCAATGGTGCGCCTGGCTCTTTTCCGAAGCCGCCCCGGCCATGCTGCTCGGCCTGTTCCTCATCTCGCTCGCCAGCGCGGTGCTCGGCTATGTCGGCGCCGACTGGTTCTGGCGCCGACGCATGGGGCGCAAGTGGCAGGCGCGCAAATTGAGGATTGGCAAGCGCACCGAAAGCAGCGCATTGGAAGAGATCGCCCGGATCTGATCCGTGGCGTCATGGTTCCATTGTAAGGGCTTAAGGGGACGGCGCCGATGGTCGCGCGGGTAAATAGGGATGATGAGGCGTGGATGGGGCAGGCCCCGTCGCGCAGCTTCGTGCCCCTGCTCGCGCTCGCCGCGGCCGCCTCCGCCGCGATCGTCCTCTATGCCATTGGCGACTGGGCGCTGGCCGCCGGCTTTGCCGCCACGGTCATCACCATCGCCGCGCTGCTCGCCTGGTATCGCCGCCTCTACCCCCCGCCGCTGTCCGCCAGTGATGCCGTGCCCGACTGGACCGTGGCGCGCGCCGCCGCCGACGCCTCCAGCATGGCGATCGCCGTCACCGACCGCGCCGGCCGGCTGGTCTGCGCGAGCGACCTGTTCGGCGAATGGTTCCCCGGCTACCCCTCGCCCCCGGCCGTCAATGCCGATGCCTCGCTGATCGAGAGCTTGACCGCCGCCGCCCGCGCCGCTTGGCGCGATGGCGAGGCCAAGGTGGAGGCGATCGCCCATGCGACCCTGCGCCTCGACGTCGACATCACCCGCACCGGTCGCTCCGAAGATTATCTGCTCTGGCGCTTCACCCCGATGCGCCAGCCCAGCGCGCTCGACGATGTCCATCGCGTGCTGACGGGCGAAGCCGGACGGCAACTGGGCGAAGCCGGCATCATGGCGGTGATGATCGGCGGCGAGGGCCGCATCCGCGCCGCCAACGGTGCCTTCCTGCTGCGCGCCGCCGGACGGATCGACGCCAACATCACCGGCCGCGATTTCGCCGCCCATATGCGGGTCGATGACAAGGGCCGGCTGTTCCTGGCGCGCGAGGAAAGCGGCGGCCTGCCGCTGCGCCTGCTCCAGGTGCCGCTGCGCCGTGCGTCGCAGCCGGGCGGCGTCCAGAATGGCGCGCAGGACGGCCCGATGCTGCTGCTGCTGATCGACGAGCCGGCCGGCGGCGGCGGCACCTCCGCCCTTTCCTATATCGAAACCCTGCTCTCGCTGCTGCCCTTCGGCCTCGCCATGGCCGACCGCGACGGCCGGGTGCTGTTCGTCAACAAGGCGTTCGCCCGCGCCGCCGGCATCAAGGATGCCGAAACGCCCAGCTATCCCGGCGACCTTGTCGTGCGCGAGGATCAGGCGGCGGTGGCCGATGCAGTACGCCGCTTTGCCGTCGGCCCGCAAATGTCGGGCGACATCGCCGTGCGCATGCGCGAACAGCCCGAGGAACCGATCGCGCTCAGCCTTGCCGGCGTGCGCGGCCTGGGCGAGGCCGCCGTGCTGCTCAGCCTCAAGGATAATAGCGAGGAATCGAAGCTCAAGCGTCAGGTCGCGCAGGCGACCAAGATGCAGGCGATCGGCCAGCTGGCCGGCGGCGTCGCCCATGACTTCAACAATATCCTGACCGCCATCATCGGCCATTGCGACCTGATGCTGATGCGCCATACGCCGGGCGACAGCGACTATGACGACATCACCCAGATCAAGTCGAACAGCAATCGCGCGGCGGGCCTCACCCGCCAGCTCCTCGCCTTCTCGCGCCAGCAGACGCTGCGCCCCCAGATATTGCAGCTGCCCGACATCGTCGCCGACGTCTCCAACCTGCTGAAGCGGCTGCTCGGCGAGAATGTGAAGCTCGACGTCAGCCATGGCCGCAACCTCGGCGCAGTGCGTGCCGACCCCGGCCAGCTGGAACAGGTCATCATCAACCTGGCGGTCAATGCCCGCGATGCCATGCCCGAAGGCGGCACGCTCAATATCCAGACCTATGGCGTGCCGGCGAACCGCGTGCGCGAGATGCGGCAGCAAATTCTGCCGATCAGCGACTATACCGCGTTGCGCGTGTCCGACACGGGGCTGGGCATCCCGCCCGACATCTTGTCCAAGATCTTCGAGCCCTTCTTCACCACCAAGGAACTGGGCAAGGGCACGGGCCTTGGCCTTTCCACCGTCTATGGCATCGTCAAGCAGTCGGGCGGCTATATCTTCGCCGAATCCGAGCTGGGCCGGGGCGCCAGCTTCGTCATCTATCTGCCGGTCTATGCCGGCGGCGACATCGAGCAGGCCAAGCCCAAGACGCCGATCAAGCGCAGCGAAACCTGGGGCACCGGCACGGTTCTGCTGGTCGAGGATGAGGATATGGTCCGCGCCGTGGCCGAACGCGCCCTCACCCGCCAGGGCTACAAGGTGCTGACCGCCAGCGACGGCGAACAGGGGTTGGAAGTGCTGGGCGGCGGCGAGAAGATCGACCTGCTGATCTCCGACGTGGTGATGCCCAATATGGATGGCCCGGCCATGGTGGCGCAGGCGCGACGCAGTTTCCCCGACCTCCCCGTGCTGTTCATGTCCGGCTATGCCGAGGAGCAACTGCGCAAGTCGATCGACATCGCCAATGTCGCCTTCCTGCCCAAGCCCTTTTCCGTCAATCAGTTGGCCGAAGCGGCGCGCGACGCGCTGGCGATGCGACCGGCGGCGGAATGAACTTGGCCGCCGGCAAACGATTATGCTGGGCATCGCCTGCCCCTTTGGCTAGCGATGGGAAGCAAGCACAAGGGACAAGGGCGCATGGCTGACGGCAAGTCCATCCTCATCGTCGAGGATGAAGCGATGATCGGCATGATGCTGGAAGATTATCTCGACGCGCTCGGTTATCGCCTCCACGCGACCGCCGCGTCGGTGGACGAGGCGTGCGCCCTGGCGCGCGAGGGCGGGTTCGACGCCGCCCTGCTCGACTGCAATCTCCAGGGTGAAAAAAGCTGGCCGGTCGCCGACATATTGGCGCAGCAGTCGATCCCCTTCCTGTTCGCCACCGGCGGCATGGCGGATGATCTGCCGCAGGGCCATGCCGATCGCCCGACGCTCGCCAAGCCCTTCACCATCGGTACCGTGGAACGCGCGCTGGAGAAGATTCTCGCCGACTGAATAGGCAGGATAGGAAATTTCCGTTCCCCTCTTGTTCCACAGGAACAAACAGGATACATCATTGGCAGGCGCCGAGTGACTCGACGCGATCCGCTTGACAGGGGATAGGCCGATGACCGCTATGCTCTCACTCATCGATTCCAAGAAGACAGGCACAATGGACAGACAGAAAGCATTGGAGGCGGCGCTCGCCCAGATTGATCGCGCCTTCGGCAAGGGCAGCGCGATGAAGCTCGGCAGCCGCGAGAAGATCGAGATTGAATCGATCTCGACCGGCTCGCTCGGCCTCGACATCGCGCTCGGCATCGGCGGCCTGCCCAAGGGCCGCATCATCGAGATTTATGGCCCGGAAAGCTCGGGCAAGACCACGCTGACGCTGCATGCGATCGCCGAAGCCCAGAAGGCCGGCGGCACCGCTGCCTTCGTCGACGCGGAACATGCGCTCGACCCCATCTATGCCAAGAAGCTGGGCGTCGACATTGACGAACTGATCGTGTCGCAGCCCGACACCGGCGAACAGGCGCTGGAAATCGTCGACACGCTGGTCCGCTCCAACGCCATCGACATCCTCGTCGTCGACTCGGTCGCCGCGCTGGTGCCGCGTGCCGAGATCGAGGGCGAGATGGGCGACAGCCATGTCGGCCTGCAGGCGCGTCTCATGAGCCAGGCGCTGCGCAAGCTGACCGGGTCGATCGCCCGCTCCAAGTGCATGGTGATCTTCATCAACCAGGTGCGCATGAAGATCGGCGTGATGTACGGCAATCCGGAAACCACCACCGGCGGCAACGCGCTCAAATTCTACGCCTCGGTCCGTCTCGACATCCGTCGCACCGGCCAGATCAAGGATCGCGACGATATCGTCGGCAACGCGACCCGCGTGAAGGTGGTGAAGAACAAGGTCGCCCCGCCCTTCAAGCAGGTCGAGTTCGACATCATGTATGGCGAGGGCATTTCCAAGATCGGCGAGATGCTCGACATCGGCGTCAAGGCCGGGCTGGTCGAGAAGTCGGGCTCCTGGTTCTCCTATGACTCGGTCCGCATCGGCCAAGGTCGCGAAAACGCCAAGACCTTCCTCAAGGAAAATCCCGAAATGGCAGACCGCCTGGAAAAGGCGATCCGCGGCAAGACCGAGGAAGTCGCCGAAGGGATGATGGCCGGACCCGAAGCGGGGGATGACGACTAAGCAGGACGACCGCGCCCGACCGGATCAACCGGGCGCTTGATCCTGCCTTTCGTCCACCTCTGGCTTCACGCTCTGAAAAGGCCCGTCGCGCGATGGCGCGGCGGGCCTTTTACCTGCCGGGCGCGCGACAGGGCTGTCGCCATGCAGGCGCAACGGAGGGGAAGAGGGAAAAGACCGCTATTCGTGCGGCCGCAGGGCGCGGTTGAGCGAATCCAGCACCTCGGCGATCGGTTCGGTCACGGTGACGCTGCGGCCTTCGCCAAAGCGGATGCGGGTGCCGTCGGTCACGGATGAGACGAAGGTCACCTGGGTAGGGTTGACCGCGGTTTCGGTGCGATCGACGCCGACGAACATGACAAGCATGATCTTCTCTCCCATTTTCGGCCCGTGCCGGACCCATTGGGTGCAAGACTAGCTGCTTTTTGCGCCGTTACCAGAGGCTTTGTGCGGTTCAGCCTGCCTGGATCGCCTGTAGGAACCGGCTCGCCCGATCATCCAGCCGGTGCGCGACCGTCGCCAGTTGCCCCGCCGCAACGCCGATATCATGGGCGCCCGCCGCCGCCGCGCTTGCATTGTCGCTGATCTGGCGCGCACTCTGGCGGATATGGTCGCTCGACGATCCGGCTTCCGACAGGCTGGCGGCGATCGACCGGCTGAAGGCGCCATGGCGCGCCACCGCCGAAAAGACCGATGCCGACACCTCATTCGCGGTCGCCATCGCCGCGTCCATGTGCAGATGGCCCTGCGCCACCGTCTCCACCGCCAGCCGGACATGGCCGATGCGCTGGCCGATCTCGGCCGCCGCCTCGCGCGTCTGGCTCGCCAGCGTCTTCACCTCGCGCGCCACCACGGCAAAGCCCTGCCCCGCCTCGCCGGCCCGTGCCGCCTCGATGCTGGCATTGAGCGCCAGCATGCTGGTCGCCCGCGCAATATCGTCGATCAGGGTGATGACCGCGCCGATCCCGTCCGCCTCGACGCGCAGCGCCGCCGTCTGCTCGGCCCCGACCTGCGTCTGCGCCACCGCCGCGCGGATCGCCTCGCCCGCCGCGCGCACCTGGCTTTCCATCGCCTGGAACAGCCCGCCCAGTTCCTGCCCGCCGCTGGCGATGCCGTGCAGGCTGTCGGCAGTCTGCTCCGCCGCGACCGCCATGCCGGCCGCCGCCTCGCCATTGCCCGACGCCCGCTCCACCGCCTGTTCAGCGCGCGCCGACAGCATGTCGGCCATGCCGACCAGATCCGCGATCAGCGCCTCGACATCCGCGCGAAATGCGCCGCTCTCGCGCGTCACATGTTCCAGCCGCCGGGTGCGGGCCAGCGCATCGCGCGTATCCCGCTCCGCCGCCAGCCGCAGCAGCAGCAGGCCGCCGACCACGCCGGCATAATGGCCGCCCTGCGTCACGATCAGCCCCTCGCAATCACTCCCCTGCGCCGCATAAAGGTCGATCAGCCGTTCGACGCTGGCGCTCTGTTCGACCGTCGCGCACGGCCGCACATGTTCGTCCAGCCGCCCGCCGAAACTGGGATTGCGCAGCAGCGCATGGCCGAAGGGGTTGAACAGGATGCGCCGCATGTCGCGCTCATAAATGGCCCCCACCGGCCGATCGGCGGCGTCCACTACCGGCAGCAGCCGCAGCGCCGCATCGTCCTGGAAGCGGTCGACGGCCTGGCTGAGCGGCTGGCCCAGCCGGACCGCAGTGCAGCCCTGCGCAAAGGGCAAGGCGGTGCCGGCGGCAACATGCGGCTCCGGGTCGGGCCGATCGAGCATCTGGGGCGCGTACATGGCGCCCGGCCTAGAAGAAAAGGGTAAATGACCGCTTAGTATTTGATGACGCTTTTGTTACAGATCGTTGTTTTTACGGAATTATTTGGCCGGCTTATAGCCAAATGCCTCGCGTGCCAGCTTGACCACCTCGGGATCGGCCGCCGGGAAATCCATCGGCACCAGTTTCTCCAGCCGCTCCGCGACATAGGTCAGCGCCGCGATTCGTCCGGCCTTGCGGTTATTATTGTCGATCACCTTCCAGGGCGCCTGCTTGGTGTCGGTCTTCTCGAACATGTCGTGCATCGCATCCCAATATTCGGCCCGCCTGGCCCGGTTGCGATAATCGTCGGCGCCGGTCTTCCACCGTTTCCACGGCGTATCCAGCCGCTGCGCCAGTTGCTCATCCTGCGTCTCCTGGGTGATGTGGACGAACAGCTTGATGATGTTGGTGCCGGTATCGACCTGCTGCGCCTCGAACGCATTGATATCCTTGTAGCCGCGCTTCCATTCCGCCTTGGTGGCATATTTCTCCACCCGCTCGACCAGCACCCGGCCATACCAGCTGCGGTCGAACAGGCCGATATTCTGGCTGGCGGGCAGCCGGGTCCAGAAGCGCCAGAGGAAATGATGGTCCAGTTCCTCGCGCGTCGGCGCGGCAATCGGGTGGACCTGATAGTAACGCGGGTCCCAGTCCGCGGTCATCCGCTTGATGATGCCGCCCTTGCCCGCGCCATCCCAGCCTTCCAGCATGATGACGGTCCGGCGGCGATGCAGGATATGGGCGACCTGAATCTTCGACAGGCGACGCTGCAGCGCCAGCAGCGCCGCATCATAATCGCCTTTATACTTCGCCCCGGTTTCATAGTCCGACAGATTGATCGTCATGCGCCGCTCTCCTGCAAGGGGACGGCTGATTAGATCGAACCGCGCCGCCAAGAGCAAGCGCGGCCTCAGTGCAGTATGGCGTCGGTATCGACCAGCCGCACATCGTGCATCATGTCGAGATAGGCCTGGAGATAGAATTTGTGCGAGGCGCCGACGATCACCAGCATGCGCTGGCCCGGCGCGGCGGCGAACACGTCGCGAATATTGGCCGCCATGCGCAGGTTGCGCACCTCCCAATAGCCGGCATAGCCGCGCCCGAAACGCTCGGGCGAAGGCTCCTTGAGCGCCGCGCCGAAATCGCTGTCATAGATGGTCTGCGCCTGATCCGGCGCATTATAGGCGCGATAGAGCGCCAGCACGCCGGCCCCCGTCCGGATGCCGGGCTGCAGCGCCGCATCGGCCGCCTTGCGCCGCGCCGTCGCTTCATTGTCCCACGCCTTCATGATCGCCGCGCCCGCTGCCTTCTCCTCCTCGGCATTGCGATAGGGCCGGTCGGCGCTGTGGTCGTCCATCGGTTCCAGCCGCTCCAGCCCCAGCCTGGCAGCCAGCGGCGCGGCAATCAGGAACTCCTCGTTGCGACGCTGGCGCAGCGTTTCCAGCCGCGCCACCAATATGGCGTCCAGCCCATCCCCCACATGACGGTCCGCGCCGTCCAGCCGCAGCCATTGCACCAGCGCCGATCCCTGATCCGCCGCCGCCAGGAACAAGGCCGCCAGATGGCGCCGGTCCGATGCCGTCGGTCGCTCCGGCCAGGCGGTCAGACGCCGCTCGACCTCGGCCGTGGCAGCCGGAACGTCCAGCCCGGTCGCCTGGCGCGCCGGCGTCGCGTCCCAGCAATAGGTTTCCACCGTCTCGGCATAGCGGAACGGCGCGCGGCGCAACGCATCGCACTGCAGACCAGATAGGGTTTCGACCGCGATCGATTGCGGCTTCCACGCCGCCAGTCGGTCGATCAACGGCCCCAGCGCCTGCGCATCGAAATCCTTTGGCCAGCCCGACAGATGGGGCGTGCCCAGCACCATCACCTCATTGGGCGGCCCGGCAACCGCCTTCAAAGCGCGCGGATCGAAACCGGGACCAGTCGCCTGCACAGACACCGCCGCAAGCCCCGCCGCCACTATCGCCATGATCGTCCGCATCATCCGCCACGCTCCCTTGCCGCCACGTGTGTTATCATAACAATACAGCAAGGCAAGACGGCAAAGAAAAAGGCCCCCGCCAGATGGCGGGAGCCCTGTTCTTCCCAGCCGATGGAAAGGCTTATGCCTTCGCCTGCGGCTCCACGACACGAACATGCAGTTCGCGCAGCTGCTTGAACTCGGCGGCGCTGGGCGCCCCCATCAGCAGGTCTTCGGCGCGCTGGTTCATCGGGAACAGCGTGATCTCGCGCAGATTCTGTGCGCCGCACAGCAGCATCACGATGCGGTCGACACCGGCGGCCATGCCACCATGGGGCGGCGCACCGTACTGGAACGCGCGATAGAGACCACCGAACCGCTCTTCCACGTCCGCCTGGCTGAGGCCCACCAGTTCGAACGCCTTGACCATCGCCTCGGGCGACTGGTTACGGATCGAACCCGACGCGATCTCATAGCCGTTGCAGACCATGTCATACTGATAGGCCTTGAGGCTCAGCGGATCCTGATTGTTGAGCGCGTCCAGCCCGCCCTGCGGCATCGAGAAGGGATTGTGGGCGAAGTCGACCTTCTTCTCGTCCTCGTCATATTCATAGAAGGGGAAGTCGACGATCCAGCACAGGTCGAACCGGTCCTTGTCGATCAGGTCGAGCGTCTCGCCGACGCGGATGCGCGCCAGGCCCGCCAGCTTCGCCGCCTGGCCTTCCTTGCCGGCGGCGAAGAACACGCCGTCGTTCGGGCCAAGGCCCAGCGCCGCGATCAGCTTGGCGGTCGCTTCCTCGCCATGATTCTTGGCGATCGGGCCGCCGGGGACGCCATCCTTGATGTTGATATAGCCAAGGCCCGAATAGCCTTCGCCGCGCGCCCAGTTGTTCATGTCGTCGAAGAATTTGCGGCTGCCCGCGCCCGCGCCCGGCGCCGGGATCGCGCGGATGACATTGCCGCTTTCGACCAGGCTGGCGAAGATGCCGAAGCCCGAGCCGTGGAAATGCTCGGTCACGTCCTGGATGATGATCGGGTTGCGCAGGTCCGGCTTGTCGCTGCCATACTTGAGCATGGCTTCGGCATGCGGGATGCGCGGGAAGCTGCCGGCCGGGGTGACCGGCTTGCCCTGGGCAAATTCCTCGAACACCGATGCGATGACCGGCTCCATCGTGTTCCAGACATCTTCCTGGGTGACGAAGCTCATTTCCAGGTCGAGCTGGTAGAATTCGCCCGGCAGGCGATCGGCGCGCGGATCTTCGTCGCGGAAACAGGGGGCGATCTGGAAATAGCGGTCGAAACCGGCGACCATCAGCAGCTGCTTATATTGCTGGGGCGCCTGCGGCAGAGCGTAGAACTTGCCCGCATGGATGCGGCTGGGCACCAGGAAGTCGCGCGCACCTTCGGGCGAGGACGCGGTCAGGATCGGCGTCGAATATTCGGTGAAGCCGGCATCTTCCATGCGGCGACGCATGTCGCGGATGATCTTGGTGCGGGTGACTATATTGGCGTGCAGCGTTTCGCGGCGCAGGTCCAGGAAGCGATAGCGCAGGCGGATATCCTCGGGATATTCCTGCTCGCCCGCCACCGGCAGCGGCAGTTCAGCCGCGGTCGACAGCACGGTGACCTTGTCGGCCACGACTTCGATCGTGCCGGTCGCCATCTTCGGGTTGGTCGCTTCCGGGCCGCGCGCGACGACGGTGCCGTCGATCGTCACGACCGATTCCGCACGCAGGCCGTCCAGGATGCGCAGCGGCTCGCTGTCCGCCTTGGCGACGATCTGGGTCAGGCCATAATGGTCGCGCAGATCGATGAAGAGAACGCCGCCATGATCGCGCTTGCGATGCACCCAGCCGGACAGGCGCACATTCGCGCCGACATCGGCTTCACGAAGGGCGCCGCAATTGTGGGTGCGATAGGCGTGCATGGCGTTTCGATCTTTCAAATTCGTTTTACGGAAATGACAAATTGTTGCGGCCCGGCTATGGGCTTGCCTTGTCGACTATCGACCAGCCCGCAGGACGCGGGCCAGCCCATAATAAGATCGAAGACCATATGCAAATTCATCCGCTGATTACCGACAGCAAGACGCTTTCCGATTTCTGCGCCCGCATGGCCAAATCCCCCTATGTCGCGGTGGATACCGAGTTCATGCGCGAGAATAGCTACTGGCCCGAACTCTGCCTGGTCCAGGTCGCCGACTCCAGCGAGGCCGCGGCGATCGACCCCAAGGCGCCGGGGATCGACCTTACGCCCCTGCTCGACCTGCTGGTCAATAATGAGGACGTGCTCAAGGTCTTCCATGCCGGCGGCCAGGACATCGAGATCGTCCATAATCTGACCGGCAAGACGCCGCATCCGATGTTCGACACCCAGATCGCCGCCATGGCGCTCGGCCTTGGCGAACAGATCGGCTATGGCAACCTCGTCGACGCCTGGCTCGGCGTGCAACTCGACAAGGGCGCACGGTTCACCGACTGGGCGCGCCGCCCGCTCGACAAGCGCCAGATCGACTATGCGATCGGCGATGTCACCTATCTGATCGAAATCTTCCCCAAGATGCTGGAAGAACTGCGCAAGACCGGGCGCGGCGACTGGCTCGACCAGGAAATGGAGCGGATCAGTGATCCCTCCAATTACGAGAATGATCCGTCCGAAGCCTGGAAGCGCGTCCGCATCGCCAGCCGCAAGGCCGATGTCCTGGGTCGCCTCAAGGCGCTGGCCGCCTGGCGCGAGAAGGAAGCCCAGGACAAGAATCTGCCGCGCGGCCGCATCGTCAAGGACGAGACGCTGGCCGACATCGCCAGCCACCCGCCGCGCGCGCAGGAGGATCTGGGCAAGGTGCGCGGCCTGTCCGCCACCTGGAAGAGCAACGACATTGGCGGCCGGCTGATGGCGGCGCTGGGCGCGCACAAGCCGCTCGGCAAGGACGAGATGCCCGAACGCGATCCCAAGCGTCCGGGCCTGGGCAAGGATGGCGCACTGGTCGCCGACCTGTTGAAGCTGTTGCTCAAGATCCGCTCGCGCGACATCAATGTCGCCCCGCGCCTGCTCGCCCGCACCGACGATATCGAGGCGCTGGCCGCTGGCGTGCGCGACGATCTCGCGATCCTGGAAGGCTGGCGCTATGACCAGTTCGGCCGGGATGCGGTGGACCTGGTCGAAGGGCGCCTGGCCTTTGCCGTCAAGAATGGCCGGCTGAAAATGACGCGGACCGAATGAGGAGACGGACGATGCGGATGACGATGATGGCGATGATATTCCTGCCCCTGACCGCCTGTGCCGGGACCAATGGTGAAGGCCCCGACTCCGCATCGCCGCCTGCCATGGCGCAGGGGCCGTGCAGCCATGACGGGCTCGACCGCTTCACCGGCCAGAAGGCGACGGCCGATTTGGGCGCGGAATTGCTCAAGGCATCGGGCGCGAAGACGCTGCGCTGGGGCGGCCCCAATATGGCCATGACCATGGACTTCCGCCCTGACCGGCTGACCGTCAGCTATGACGATCAGATGGTCGTCACCAGCGCCCGCTGCGGCTGACCCGCGCGCGCCCTCATTCGGCGGCGCGCGGCAACTCCACTACCGTGCTCCCATCGAGCGCGGTGATCAGCACCACCGCCCCCTCGGCGCCATAGGCGCCGTGCAGGGCGACGATAGAGGCCTTCACGGCCACCGCCTCGCCGCGATTGCTCAGCAGCATGGTCTGCACGCATTGCGCGCCCTGCCCCTGCATCGCCCGCTCCAGCGCCTGGCGGAATGCTGCGCGGCCATGGGTCAGCACCAGATCGGTCAGTTGCACGCCCATCACCCGCTCGCGCGGCAGGCTCAGCATGTCGGTGAAGGGCACATCGACCGCGTCGATCGTGCCGCGCACCGACAGGCGGACATAGCCGACATCGCCATGGGCGGTCATCGCCTCGATGATCGCGGCCTTGGCATCGGCCAGCCGATGGCGGCGCACATCCTCGGTAATGTCGCGGAACATGATGACGGTTGACCTTCCAAGGGGAAAACTCTGCAGCCGCAGCCAGGCGCCGTCGGCAAAGGGGGAGGGAATATCGGCTGCGCTCGGCTCGCCGCCGCTCACGGTGCGGCGCACATGCACCTCCATCAGACTGCCGCTGATGGACGGCAGGACGACGTCCAGCTTGGGGCCGACCATCTGCCCCACCGGCTTGCGACAGATGGCGCTGGCGACCCGGTTGACGAAGTCGACGCGCATGTCCTGGTCGCAGATGATCACCGCCTGATCGACCCAGTCGGCCAGCGCGAACAATTTCTCCTCGGCGCTTTCCTGACCGGCGCTGCCCGACTGGGCTTTCAGCGCCCGGAATTCGTTGACGCCCAGCAGCACATGAGTCGCCCGGCCATGATGGGTGATGTAAAGCGGCGTGCGTGTCGCCATGTCGCGACATTCGGAAAAGCCGCGGACCAGGTCGGCCGCGGTGACGACCGGACTTTCGGCCGGATAACCACCCTCTCCCTCCATTCCATCACTCCCTACTGGGTTCAGATGGCGCGTAACGCGCTGGGTCATGTCCCTTGATGCCATAATTATCGGCCCTCCATCAATCGGACAAAAACAGAAGCAACATGCCTTCCTCGGGACGGGACGGCTTCAAGAGGGAATGACGGGCATTTCCGCATCCTGTTTCCTTTGCTCAGGCCGGAAACGCGTGTTTCCGGTCCATCTGCGTGCCCATGGCCATCACGACCAGCACCGGCACCGCCCAGATTGTCGACATGGCGTAGAAGAATTTGGTGAGGTAGGCGGGTGACACGATCACCGCGACCTGAACCGCCGCCACATTCAGCTGGAAGGCGGCGACGATGATCGGCCAGCGCCGGCTGCTCAGCATCGAAATGATGATCTTGAACAGCAGCGAGGCGCATTCGATCGCCAGGATCGTGCGGATCAGCACCGCCTCCGGCCGGATGGTCAGGACCGCCGTCTGGGCCAGGATGAACCCTGCCCAGACGCCGACGATGCTCCAGCGCCCGGTCGCGCCGCCATAGCGCACCACGAAGATCGAGGTGGCGATCAGCGCGATCGTATAAGCGAGGAAGATCTGCACGATCCTGCCTTCCGGTCCGGTCGCGTCAGGCGACCAGGCGCAGGGCGTCGGCCTGCTTTTCTTCCAGCGCGCTCCACGGGCTGTAGCAGCCGTCGGCGCGTTCGGCCTGATTGGTCTTCATGCGGATCTTGGTCGCTTCCAGATGGGCGCCCAGCAGCTGCTCGCGACTCTGCATCATCGTGTCGATGCAGCCATGGAAGCGCTTGAACAGCTTCTGTCCCTGTTCGGGGGCCAGGCCGATGGTGCGGGCGGTGTCGATCATGTCGGCGCTCATCCGCAGCGTATGGGCCAGAACATCGTCCAGCTTCACATAGGCATCGCGGACCTGGCCGCTCAGGTTGAAGAAGGTGTCGTCCGACATGTGCATTTCGCTCTTGGCGGCGCGCTCGGCGCGGCGGGCATTGGACATGGCAAGGCTCCCTTTTTAGGCCAGCGCTCGCTGGCCCATCAGATGGTTGGATTGTTGGAGACCGTCAGCCGAACAGATGATTGAGCCAATATCCCATCGTGATCAGCGCGGCCAGGGAACCCCCTGCCCATAACGCGACCCGGAAGATGGTCGTCAGGATCTGCCATCGATTCAGCCCATGCGGTTCCCCTCCCATGGTTGCCAGAATCCGGTTACCCAATTGGCGCAAACGACCCTTTTCCTGCCGCTCTGCACCAGCCGGGATGTCGCCGGTCCGGGTCGGCCTGCTTGGTGCCGACGCCTCCTTCTCACCCGCCATCGCCGGTTCAACAAGCGGCTCCGGCTTTAATTCAAATTGCTTGAATTGCGCGTTTTTCTCGGCCTCTACCAATATCCGGGCGGCTTCGCGCCGATCCTTGGCGCCCAGCGCCACGGTCGCGCGATAGACATATTGGTCGACCGTGCCGGGGGTCAGCGATGTGCGCTGCGCGATCTGCTTGGAGGTATAGCCCTGTGCCACCAGCCGCAGGCATGCCCGCTGATTATCGTCCAGACTGGCAACCGCATTCGACATTCCAACCCCTCTGATCGCCCACAGGGAATCATGCCCCGGAACGGATGTAAACTTCTTCTATGATCAATTTTTTATGATGCCGGCCAAGCCATTGATTTATATCAGATACACTTCATCCATATCGGTGAGACGAAAAAGGCGACGCCTGTGGGCATCGCCTGTTTCCGTTACGGAATCCAGTCATGACATGACTCGATCCGCAATAGCTGCAATCGGGAGCCCGGATAGCGCCCCGAAAGGCGCCGTCTACAGTTCCAGGCCGATCAGCGTACCGCTGCCGATCCGGTCGACATAGCGCTTGCCATCGACCTCCAGCCAGTCCGGCGTCACTTCCAGCCGGCGCCCGTTGATCGTGGTCCGCAGATGCTCGACCGCAAGCCGGTTGCGCGCAACGATACGCAAAACGCACAATCCGTCGCCCCGCGCCGCCATCATCGAATAGCGGTCGCCACGCAACAGGAAATGCCAGCTGCCGTCATGCGGCTTCCATTCATTGCCATCGATCACCTGCATCGGCGTGCCGTCGGCCGCGCCCAGCCTGACGCTGATCCGCGTCGCCCCCATGGATCGGCGCGGCGGCGCGAAGATCAGGATCGGCTCGCCGTCCAGGGTGATGGGAATCGGCGTATCGCGCAGCATCCGCGATCCACCGACGATCAATTGCGGCAATTCGTTGGAGAAGGGCAGGCGATCGCGCGCGAAGTGGCGCTGGCGCACCACCGGATTGGCATGGAAGCTGTGGACCTGATTCGCGGTCAGCCGCCCTTCCTCCACCAGCCCGTGACAGGTCGGGCAGAGCAGCGTCGCCCCCGGCCCGTCTGGCAGCCCCAGATAACGATAGATGGTCACCCCGCAGCGCACGCAGGCAAAGCCGCAGGACTGCCGAATCTCGGCCCGCTGATCGGCCGTCAGTTCCGGCAACAGCGGCATTACGCGCAAACCCACCATCAAGGCGCCCCCTTTTTCCCGCCGTCCGCCTGATGCGGATCGACGTTGCTTGTTCCTGGCGTCCTCGTGCGGGTGGAAAGCTCTGCCGGCCCCTGGGCTCCTATTGGTTAAAATAAATGCGCCCAAGTCAAGGGCCTAGACATTATGTTCGACAAGAAAATGGCGGATTTCGTGCGCTTTCCGTGCGCACCGCCCCTGCTCGACCGCTCAGCGCTGGGGCAGCAGGTCCAGGTTGCGGGCCGCCGCAATCGCCCGAATCCGGCCCGGTCGCGGCATGTTGCGGATCGCGATTTCCGCTACGTCACCGGCGCTGAACAGCTCGACATTGCCGACATTGAACAGCCGCTGGCCGAAGGTCTGCGTGATGCGCACGCTGCGGATGCTGGACAGCGCGATCTCGGTCCGCTGCTTGGCCAGCAAGCCACGCTCCAGCAGCACTTCGCGCTCGCTCAGCGCCAGCCGCTCGCCCTTGTGCATCACCCACCACACGCCGATCGCCAATATGCCGACCACCGAAACCAGCAGCAGCAGGAACAGGAAGGGATGCGCCCGGACCATCGCCGGATGCTCGTCATATAGCCATGCTTCGCTCACGCCGTCTCCCTCGTCTGGCTCCAGCGGTTTTTCACCATGGCCCCGGCGCGGCGTCAAGGCGCCGTCCGCCGCCCCCTGTGCGAGCGTCATGGTTAACCAAAAATTTCCCAATATTTACTAGCGATGGCCTCCGATTGGGGATGAATCATGGCCTATAGCCTGCATGATATTGGTGACGAAGACCGGGACCGTTCCGGCCATTGGCTGAATGACAAGCAGGATCAGCGCCGCGCCATCGTGCCGCTTCGCCTCATCCTCATCGCCCTGTTGATGGGGGCGCTGCTGCTGGTCCTGATGCGCCATGTGCTGCCCGCGTCGACGACGGCTTCAGCACCATCCATCGACGCCCCCGCCACCATATCCACCCGTTTTGCCGCTTGTGACGATCTGGACGGCCAGGCCTGTGTCCTCGCCACCGACGCCTATGCCTATCAGGGCCGTCGCTACCATCTCGCCGACATCAGCGCGCCGCGACTCGAAGGCGCTGCCTGCCCGCAGGAAGCCGCCCTTGCCCGCGCCGGCCGCACCGCGTTGCAGGGCATGCTGAACGGCGGCAGCTTCGAAGCCCATGCCGATCCCGCCGACAGTGATCCGACCGCCCGCATCCTGCTGCGCGACGGTGTCTCGCTGGGCCAACTCCTCATCCTCAAACGCTATGCCCGCCCCTGGTCGACCAAGCCAATCGACTGGTGCGCGGCCGGCTAAGACCGCGATCCCGCACGGGGGCAAAGGCGGGACGTTCCAGATTGGGACCGACAGCGCCCGTATCCGCCATTTGCGCATTGCGCGTTAACCAAGAAAATATCCCATTCGTTGCTCCATCATTGCTATGAAGCATCATGGTTGAAACGAAGCCGAAACGGACAAGGCTGACGGAGCTGGACGCGTTGCGCGGCATCGGCGCCTTGTGCGTGCTGGTCTTCCATTATTCGACCCGTTTCCATGAGCTGTTCCCGCAGGCCAGCCATGTGCCCTTCAGCTTTCCCGGCGGCAATTACCGCGTGCTGCTGTTCTTCACCATTTCCGGCTTTGCAATCTTCTTCACGCTGGACCGGATCGGCACGGTCGCCGACTTCATCGTCAACCGCTTCGCCCGCCTCTACCCCGCCTATCTGGTGGCGATGCTGGTGACGCTGTCGATCGAATATCTGGCGCAGGCGACCCAGTTGCTGGTCGGCCCCTTTGCGATTCTCGCCAATCTGACGATGCTCCAGGGCTTTGCCTTCATTCCCGAAGTGGACGGCGCCTATTGGACGCTGACGGTGGAGATCGCCTTCTATTTCTGCATGGTCTCGATCTGGAAATGGATCGGCCTGCGGCATCTGGAACCGACGCTGGTGGTCTGGCTGATCCTGCGCTGGGTCATGCAGCTCTGGCCCGACATCGTGCCCGAACGGGTCGTGATGCTGCTGGTGCTGCGCTATACGCCCTTCTTCATCATCGGCATGCTGGCCTACCGCATATGGGCTGGGCAACGCAGCTGGCAGCAGCAGGCCCCCTATGCCGCGCTCGCCCTGCTGTCGATCGCGACCATGGAAACATGGGACGTGACCATTGTCGGCCTGGTGCTGATGGCGACCTTCGCAGCGCTGATCCGCAATCATCTGCGCTTCCTGGCGATCCGGCCGCTCGTCTGGATGGGCGGGATCAGCTACAGTTTCTACCTGATCCACCAGCATGTCGGCTTCGTCGTCATGCTGGAAATCGCCAGGGCCGGCTACAGTCCCTGGATCGGCTTTGCCGCCGCCTTCCTGGTCGCGCTGACGCTCGGCACGCTCATCAACCGCCTGGTCGAGCGACCAGCAGGAGAGATCATCCTGCGCTGGTGGAAGAAGCGGCGACGGGCGCCCGGCCCGCTCGCGGAAATCGCGCCGAGCGGATGAGGGCGCTGCCGCAGCGGCAGCGCCCCCTTGTCATCAGGGCTGCGCGACCGGCGCGGCAGCGGCCGCATTTTCGGGCAGGCCGCCCAGTTGCGTCACCAGTTTCGTATAGGCGTCGAGATAGGCGAGCACGATCACCTGACCGATCTCGGTATTCTGATAGCCACCGCCAGCGGCGCCGGCAAAACCGCCCCACCAGCTCGACCCGCCGCTGGCGTTGAAGCTCAGGTCCGACTTGCGGGCATAGCCTTCGGTCAGTGCCTCTTCCTCGGTGGTGCGGGCATTGACGACCGAGAGGGTGACATTGGCCTCGCTCTTCTTGACGTTGATGCCGCCAGCGATCCGGCCCCAGGTGCTGCCACCCATGAAGCCGCCGAGCACGCCGCCCAGCGAATTGCCGCCGCTGTTGCGGTTTGAGGAGACGATGTCCGGCTCCAGGAAATAATCCGCCGCCTTCACCTGGCCACGGCCCAGATTGCTGTTCGCCTGCAATTCGCCGTTGTCGGCCATGGCGCGTTCCATGTTGCGGCTTGCCATCGACCGGCCACGATTGACCAGGCCGAAGCAGCCCGACTGCTGCACGAAGATCTTCAGGATCGCCTCGGGGCTGCCCAGATTGAGTTCGCGCCACCACTGATTGTCGGGCTCGACGATCGCAACGGTGCCAAGGCGCTTGGTACAGCGCGGGATTTCCGCCTGCTTTCGCGACTGTTCCTGACGGGCCGACGAACCCTTTTCGGCGGCCATCGCCATCGGCGCGGCCGAACCAAGGCAGACCGCAGCCGCAGTCAGCATCTTCAATACACGCATTTTCAAAAACCCCGTTTCCTGTCTGGTCGAGAGAAATTGGTGCGCCCCGGATATTTTTCTGGAACGTAACACAGCCGCAAGGGGCTTCCAAGCAAAGGGGGTTAATGACGATGCTTGTCATCGCACCGCAATTTCACGTGCCATGCACAGCGTGATCCTGCTGACAGCGCCCGCAACTGCTGCTATCGGGCGCCGATGACCGACCTGTCCCATATCCGAAACTTTTCGATCATTGCGCATATCGACCATGGCAAGTCGACGCTGGCCGATCGCCTGATCCAGCGCACCGGCGGCCTGACCGACCGGGAGATGAGCGCGCAAGTCCTTGATAACATGGACATCGAAAAGGAGCGCGGGATCACCATCAAGGCGCAGACCGTGCGCCTGGACTATACCGCCAAAAATGGCGAGACCTATGAGCTCAATCTTATGGACACGCCGGGCCATGTCGACTTCGCCTATGAAGTGTCGCGGTCGCTGGCCGCGTGCGAGGGCGCGCTGCTGGTCGTCGACGCCGCGCAGGGCGTGGAAGCGCAGACGCTAGCCAACGTCTATCAGTCGATCGAGCATGATCATGAGATTGTGCCGGTGCTGAACAAGATCGACCTGCCCGCCGCCGAGCCGGAAAAGGTGCGCGCGGAAATCGAGGAGGTGATCGGCCTCGACGCGTCGGAAGCGGTGCTGGCGAGCGCCAAGTCGGGCATCGGCATCGACGATATCCTGGAAGCCATCGTCACCAAGATCCCGCCCCCCAAGGGCGACCGCAACGCCCCGCTGGAGGCGATGCTGGTCGACAGCTGGTACGACCCCTATCTGGGCGTCGTCATCCTGGTGCGCGTGGTCAACGGCGTCATCAAGAAGGGGCAGGCGATCAAGTTCATGATCGGCGGCACCGAGCATCTGATCGACCGCGTCGGCTGCATGCGCCCCAAGATCGAGGCGCTGCCCGAACTCGCCGCCGGCGAGATCGGCTTCATCACCGCCCAGATCAAGGAAATCGCCCAGACCCGCGTCGGCGACACGATCACCACGGTGAAGAATGGCGCCGCCAAGCCGCTGCCGGGCTTCAAGGAAGTGCAGCCGGTGGTATTCTGTGGCCTGTTCCCGGTCGACGCCAATGATTTCGAGAAGTTGCGCGAGTCGATCTCGAAGCTGCGCCTCAACGACGCCAGCTTCTCGTTCGAGATGGAAACTTCGGCCGCGCTCGGCTTCGGCTTCCGCTGCGGTTTCCTCGGCCTGCTGCATCTGGAAATCATCCAGGAGCGTCTGAGCCGCGAATATGATCTGGATCTGATCACCACGGCGCCGTCGGTCGTCTATGACATGCATATGAAGGATGGTCGCACCCTTCACCTGCACAATCCGGCCGACATGCCCGATCCCAATCATATCGAGATGATCGAGGAGCCCTGGATCGAGGCGGTGATCTACTGCCCCGACGAATATCTGGGCTCGATCCTGAAGCTGTGCCAGGACCGTCGCGGTATCCAGAAGAACCTCACCTATGTCGGCGGCCGCGCTCAGGTGACCTATGAACTGCCGCTCAACGAAGTGGTGTTCGACTTCTATGACCGCCTGAAGAGCATCAGCCGTGGCTATGCCTCGTTCGACTATCACCAGATCGGCACGCGCGAGGGCGACCTCGTCAAGATGAGCATCCTGGTCAACAACGAGCCGGTCGATGCGCTGTCGATGATCGTCCACCGCTCCGCCGCCGAAGCGCGCGGCCGCCACATGTGCGAGCGCCTCAAGGATCTGATCCCCCGCCACCTGTTCAAGATCCCGATCCAGGCGGCGATCGGCGGCAAGGTGATCGCGCGCGAGACGATCGCGGCGATGCGCAAGGACGTCACGGCGAAATGCTATGGCGGCGACATCACCCGCAAGAAGAAGCTGCTGGAGAAGCAGAAGGAAGGCAAGAAGCGGATGCGCGAATATGGCAGCGTCCAGATTCCGCAGGAAGCCTTCATCGCCGCGCTGCGCATGGGCGACGAGAATTAAGCATCATCCATCGGGGTGGAGGCCATCGGGCTTCCACCCCGATTTGCTATTGCCTGCCGGCGCGGTCGCGCGTCAGCCCTTGCTGTCGGCCGCCCGCTTATAGCCGTCGAGTTGCTCCACCAGCACCTTGTCGACGATCGGCGCGATCGGCGCCAGGCCAGCGCGCATATAACCGCCCACCGAATAGGTCAGCGTCACACGGCTGCCGCCCGGCGCGGCCGCAATGGCGAAGTCCAGCACGCCGGTCACGGCTTCGCTCTGCAGCGGCCCCAGAGCCCCGCTCAGCCGCAATCGCTGGCCCGGTGCCGCATAGATGACCCGCGCATGTTCGATGCCGCCTGAGGCGCCGTTTCCGCTCTTGTCGCGAAGGGTCTCGCAGAAGCAACCCCCGGCCTTCGCCTGCAGCACCATGTTGCGCGCATCGCCGCTATAGGTGTGGGCGCTGTTCCACCAGCGCCCCGGCTCTGCCAGCAGCGCATAGGCCGCGTCGGGCGCCAGCGCCACGTCCACGCTCGCCTGCACGACAAAGCCGGCATCGCTGCTGGCAACCACCCCACCCTGTCCGGGCGCGGCCGCCAGCGCCATGCCGGCGCCTGTCAGTATCGATTTGATTGGATAGGCCATGTCCCCTCCCCGCCTTGTCGCCGGGGAGGGAGAATAGCTCAGGCCGGAACGCCGTCCAAGATGGCGACGATCGCGCCGCTGACGTCGTTCATGTCGGCCATGCCGTCGACGCGGCTGACGATGCCGCGCGCTTCGTAGATCGGCAGGATCGGTGCGGTCTTGGCGCGATACTCGGCCATGCGGGTACGCACCGTTTCCTCATTGTCGTCGGGACGACGCTTGAACTCATGCCCGCCGCACTTGTCGCACGTACCCTCGACCTTGGGCTGCTTGAAGACATCATGATAGCCTTCGCCGCAGGTCGCGCAGGTGAAGCGACCGGTAATGCGCTCGACCAGCGCATCCTCGTCCACTTCCAGCTCGATCACATGATCGAGCGTGCGGCCGCGATCGGCCAGGATGGTGTCGAGCGAATGGGCTTGGGCCTCGGTCCGCGGATACCCGTCGAAGATCACGCCGGTATCGGCCGCCAGCGCATCAAGCGCTTCGCCGATGATGCCCGAGACGACCTCGTCCGGCACCAGCGAACCCGATTCCATCAGCGCCTTGGCCTGAAGGCCGACCGGAGTCCCCGCCTTGACCGCAGCCCGCAGCATGTCGCCGGTCGACAGCTGAACCATGCCACGGCTGTCGACGAGCCGCGTGGCCTGGGTGCCCTTGCCGGCACCCGGAGGACCAAGCAGAATGATATTCATTGCGCGCATTCTCCCCTTGTACTTGCGCTTGCCTGTCTGCGCCCCCTTAGCGCAGACGGCCCTTCAGCTTCGCCTTCTTGATCAGATCCCCATATTGATGGGCAAGCAGATGGCTCTGGATCTGGGTCACGGTATCGACCGTAACATTGACGACGATCAGCAGGCTAGTCCCACCAAGGTAGAAGGGAATTCCCGCCCGGGCGATGGCAAATTCCGGCACCAGACAGATGAAGGCCAGGTAGGCGGCACCGATCACGGTGATCCGGGTCAGGACATAATCGAGATAATTCTCGGTATTCTTGCCCGGACGGATGCCCGGAATGAAGCCGCCATTGCGCTTCAGATTGTCGGCCGTCTCTTCAGGGTTGAACACCACGGCGGTGTAGAAGAAGCAGAAGAAGACGATGCCCAGGCCATAGAGGCCCATGTAGAAGGGGCTGCCGTGCGACAGATACTGGTTGATCGTCAGCACGATGCTGCTCCAGCGGCTGTCATCGTCCGCCTTCACGCCCATGAACTGCGAGATGGTCAGCGGCAGCAGCAGCAGCGAGCTGGCGAAGATCGGCGGGATCACGCCTGCGGTGTTGACCTTCAGCGGCAGGTGGCTGCGATCGGCCTGCATCAGGCCCTGGCGCGTCTGGCGCTTGGGATACTGGATCAGCACCCGGCGCTGCGCCCGTTCCATGAAGCAGATGAAGGCAATCAGACCAAAGCCCAGCACGACGACCAGGAAGATGACCAGGCCCGAGATCGAGCCTTCGCTGCCCGACTTGAACAGGTTGCTCAGCGTCACCGGCAGCTGCGCGACGATACCGGCCATGATGATCAGCGAGGTGCCGTTGCCGATGCCGCGCGAGGTGATCTGCTCACCCAGCCACAGCAGGAACATGGTGCCGCCGATCAGCGAGATGATCGCCGAGACGGCGAACAGCATGCCGGGGTCCACGACCACGCCCTGCGCCTGCCAGTTGGCGGCGGCGGCGTAGCCCTGCACGGCGGTCAGGCCGACGGTGCCATAGCGGGTATATTGGTTCAGCTTCTTGCGGCCGCTCTCGCCTTCCTTCTTGATCGCCGCGAGCTGCGGCGAGAGGGAGGCGGCCAGCTGCACCACGATCGACGCGGTGATATAGGGCATGATGCCGAGCGTGATGAGGCTCGCGCGCGACAATGCACCACCCGAGAAGGTGTTGAAGATGTCGAGGATGCCACCGGCCGACTTCTGCGACCAGGCCGCGAGCGCGGTGGGATCGATACCCGGCAGCGGCACGAAGCTGAGGAAGCGGAAGACGATCAGCGCGCCGAGGGTGAACCACAGGCGCTTCTTGAGGTCGGTCGCCTGGCTGAACTTCGCGAGGCTGAGATTGGATGCGAGCTGGTCGGCTCTCGATGCCATTGTGGCTGCCCTTCAAATCATTCTTGCCGGAGCCATCGGGCTCCGTGGCGGAATCGCTACCCCCTTAGCGGGGCGGGAAGACCATGTCGAACGGGAGTTGCCGCCGTTGCGACGAACATATGCTCCCCCCGATACACATAGCCCCGCCAACCCATATCGGGCAGCGGGGCCGTGCTTGCAAGTCTCGGGCGAGACTTAGGCCTTGGCGGCCTTCTTGGCGGCAAGGGCGGTGCCCTTCTTCGCCTTGGCCTTCTCGGCTGCCGGGACGACTTCGATCACGTCCAGCTTGCCACCGGCCTTGGCGACCGCTTCGACGGCGCTCTTCGAGGCACCGGCGACCAGGAAGCTGACCTTGGCGGTCAGTTCGCCCTTGGCGAGAACGCGGACGCCATCCTTGCCACCACGGGCCAGATTGGCTGCCTTGAGCGCAGCATGGTCGATGACGGCAGCGGCGTCCAGCTTGCCGGCGTCGATCGCGGCCTGCACTTCACCCAGGTTCACGATCGCATAATCGTTGGCGAAGATGTTGTTGAAGCCGCGCTTCGGGATGCGCATGTGGAGCGGCATCTGGCCACCCTCGAAGCCGTTGATGCTGACGCCCGAGCGTGCCTTGGCACCCTTCTGGCCGCGACCGGCGGTCTTGCCCTTGCCCGAGCCGATACCGCGGCCGACGCGCATACGACCCTTGCGGGCACCGGCATTGTCGTTGATTTCGTTCAGTTTCATGTTCGCACTCGCTTTCGCTTTTGTCGCGCTGATCCCGTGCGGGATCATCTAAAGGAAGCGCCCGTTAGCGCTTCCGCTGAAAAAACGAAAGAGGGGTTTCCCCCTCTTTCGCTTCATTTCGTCAGATCGAAAGGGCTTAGCCCTCGACCACTTCCACCATGTGGGGGAGCTTCTTGATGGCACCGCGGACTTCCGCCGTGTCTTCCAGCTCGACCACGCGATGCATCTTGCCAAGGCCCAGGCCGATCAGAATCTTCTTCTGGCTTTCGGGGCGACGGATCGGCGAACCGATCTGCTTGATCTTGATCTTCGCCATGTCAGTTACTCCGCAATCGCTTCGGCGTCAGCCTGCGCGACTTCGGCCGAGGCACCACCGCGACGCAGAAGGTCAGCGACCTTCTTGCCACGACGCTGCGCCACCGACTTGGGGCTGGTCTGCTCGCCCAGCGCCGCGAAGGTCGCACGGATCATGTTGTAGGGGTTCGAGGTGCCGTTCGACTTGGTCACGACGTCAGCGACGCCGAGGCTTTCGAACACGGCGCGCATCGGACCGCCGGCGATGATGCCGGTACCGGCCGGAGCCGAACGGACAGTCACCTTGCCAGCACCGAAGTGGCCGAGGCCATCATGGTGCAGGGTGCGGCCTTCCTTCAGCGGAACGCGAACCATGGCCTTCTTGGCCGAAGCGGTCGCCTTGCTGATGGCTTCAGGCACTTCGCGCGCCTTGCCATGACCGAAACCGGCGCGGCCCTTGCCGTCGCCGACGACGACCAGAGCAGCGAAACCGAAGCGCTTACCGCCCTTGACGGTCTTCGAGACGCGGTTGATGTGAACCAGCTTCTCGATCAGCTCTTCGCCCTGTTCCTCGTCACGGTTGCCGCCACGGCGGTCGTCGCGACGGCCACGGCCGCCACGCTCGCCACGGTTGCGGTCACCGCCACGGCCACGGCCACGGCCGGGACCACGACCTTCGGTCTGAGCCTCGGCACCCTCGACGGGCGCGACGACTTCGTTGGTGTTTTCGTCAGCCATGATCAGAACTCCAGCCCGCCTTCACGGGCGGCATCGGCCAGCGCCTTGACGCGGCCATGGAACAGGAAGCCACCGCGGTCGAACACGACCTTGGTGACGCCGGCCGCCGTAGCAGCGGCAGCGACGCGCTTGCCGACATCGGCAGCGGCTTCGGAAGAGGCGCCGGTCTTGCCCAGAGCCTTCGAGCCAACATCCTTGTCCAGGGTCGAAGCGGCGGCGACGGTGGTACCGGCGACGTCGTCGATGATCTGGGCGTAGATGTGACGGCCCGAACGATGGACGCTGAGGCGCGGGCGGGTGCCCGAAACAGCCTTGAGCGCGGTGCGAACGCGGCGACGACGCCGCGCGAAGAGGGAAAGCTTAGCCATCTTACTTCTTCTTCCCTTCCTTGCGGAAGATGAATTCGCCGGCGTACTTGATACCCTTGCCCTTATAGGGTTCGGGCTTGCGCCAGCGGCGGATCTCGGCGGCGACCTGGCCTACCTGCTGCTTGTCGATGCCGCTGATCTCGACCGTGGTGTTATCCGGGGTCTTGATCTCGATGCCTTCCGGAATCTCGAAATCGACGTCGTGGCTGTAGCCGAGCTGCAACTTCAGGGTCTTGCCCTGCGAGTTCGCACGGTAGCCGACACCGGTGATCAGCAGCTTCTTCGAGAAGCCCTGGGTCACGCCGGTGATCAGGTTCTGGATCAGGGTACGCTGCATGCCCCAGAAAGCGCGGGCGCGCTTGCCGTTGTTGGCGGGCTTTACAGCGATGCTGCCTTCTTCGACGGTGTAAGTCACTTCGTCGGCCAGCGGCATGGCGAGGGTGCCCTTGGGGCCCTTCACCGACAGCTGACCGTCAGCGATCGACGCGGTCACGCCCGCAGGCACGGTGACCGGCTTCTTGCCAGTGCGGCTCATCAGAACACCTCCGCCAGCACTTCGCCGCCGACATTCTGTTCACGCGCTTCGGCGTCGGACAGAACGCCCTTGGGCGTCGAGACAATGGTGATGCCCAGGCCGTTGCGGATCACCGGCAGTTCCTTGGAACCGGAATAGACGCGGCGACCAGGCTTGGACACGCGGGCAACATGCTTGATCGCAGGCTGGCCCTCGAAATACTTCAGCTCGATGCGCAGGCCGGGGTGATTGCCGAGGGTTTCCTCGGAATAACCACGGATATAGCCTTCGCGCTGCAGCACGTCGAGCACGCGGGCACGGAGCTTGCTGGCGGGGGACACAACGCTGTCCTTCTTCGCCTGCTGCCCGTTACGGATGCGGGTGAGCATATCACCCAGGGGATCGGTCAATGCCATCTCAAATGATCCTTACCAGCTCGACTTGGTGACGCCGGGGATCAGGCCCTTGTTGGCCAGATCACGCAGCTGCACGCGGCAGAGACGGAATTTGCGGTAGTAAGCGCGCGGGCGGCCCGTCAGTTCGCAGCGGTTGCGAATGCGGGTCGGGTTGCCGTTGCGGGGGACTTCCGCCATCTTCAGACGCGCAATCAGACGCTCGGTGTCGTCGAGAGCGGTATCGGCTGCGATCGCCTTGAGCTTCGCATAGCGGCCGGCATACTTCTTCACCAGCTTCTTGCGGCGCTCGTTCTTGTTGATCGAACTCAGTTTCGCCATGACTTAAGTTCTCTTCCTTAGCTTAAGCGTTGGGAGAGAAGCGGGGCCTGTTAGGCCGCCTGCTTCTCTTCAATCGGGAAGGGGAAGCCGAAGAGGCGCAGCAGTTCGCGCGCTTCGTCGTCAGTCTTCGCCGTGGTGGTCACGATGATGTCCATGCCACGCACCTTGTCGATGCGGTCATAGTTGATCTCGGGGAAGATGATCTGCTCCTTGATGCCGAAGGCATAGTTGCCACGGCCGTCGAAGCTCTTCGGGTTGAGACCACGGAAGTCGCGCACGCGCGGCAGGGCAATGTTGATCAGGCGATCAAGGAATTCATACATGCGCTCGCGGCGCAGCGTGACCTTGGCACCGATCGGCATGCCTTCACGCAGCTTGAACTGCGCGATCGACTTCTTCGCCTTGGTGATGACCGGCTTCTGGCCGGCGATCAGTTCCATTTCCTCGGCGGCCGAAGTGACCTTCTTCTTGTCCTGCGTGGCTTCACCGACGCCCATGTTGAGCACGATCTTTTCGATCTTCGGGATTTCCATCACATTCTTGTAGCCGAACTTCTCGACCATCGCCTTCACGATGGCGTCGTCGTAGATCGACTTCGAGCGCGGAATATACTTGTCGGCCATTACAGCACCTCACCGGACTTGACGGCGACGCGGACCTTCTTGCCGTCGCGGTCCTCGAAACGGACGCGGGTCGGCTTGCCATCCTTGTCGGCGACAGCGACGTTCGAAATGTGCATCGGGGCCGGCTTGCGGTCGATGCCACCCTGCGGGTTCGACTGGTCGGGCTTGCGATGCTTCGCATGCACGTTGATGCCTTCGACCAGGACCTTGTCGTCCTTGGGCATCACCTGGAGGACGGCGCCGGTACGGCCCTTGTCCTTGCCAGCCAGGACGACAACCTTGTCGCCCTTCTTGATCTTAGCAGCGCTCATTACAGCACCTCGGGAGCGAGCGAGATGATCTTCATGTGCTTCTTGGCGCGCAGTTCGCGAACGACCGGGCCAAAGATACGGGTGCCGATCGGCTCCTCGTTCTTGTTGATAAGCACAGCGGCATTGCCGTCGAAGCGAATCACGCTGCCATCAGCGCGACGCACGTCCTTGGCGGTGCGCACGATGACGGCGCGATGCACGTCACCCTTCTTCACCTTACCGCGCGGAGCAGCTTCCTTGACGGAGACGACAATGATGTCGCCCACGCCGGCGAAACGCCGCTTCGAGCCGCCCAGCACCTTGATGCACTGGACGCGCTTGGCGCCGCTGTTGTCCGCGACGTCAAGATTGGATTGCATCTGGATCATGGATCCGGTTCCTTCTTATTTGGCCTACCGGGACTATCCCGGCGGTTCCGAATTTCGTGAGTCGACCCGGTGAATCGAAATGCACGAAGCGCGGGCCTGTACCTCCTCCCGAAGGAAAAGGCCAGCCCCGCGTCCGAACTTTTTCGACTCTAGAGTCGGTGACTGCCCTTAGGCCGCCGATTCCGGCGACTTGTGGGTGTCCACACGCTCGATGACCTTCCAGGTCTTGAGCTTGGAAATCGGAGCGGTCTCTTCGATACGGACCGTTTCGCCTTCCTTGTAGACATTGCCCTCGTCATGGGCATGGTACTTCTTCGACCGGCGGATGATCTTGCCGTAGAGCGCATGCTTAACCTTGCGCTCCACGCGAACCACCACCGTCTTGTCGGTCTTGTCGGAAACCACCGTTCCCGTCAGCACGCGCTTGGGCATCGTGTGTTTCCTTTACTTCGCGGCCGAGCGCGAACGCTCGGTCTGCAGGGTCTTGATCTGCGCGATCGAACGACGGACTTCACGAACGCGGCTGGGCTTTTCCAGCTGGTTGGTGGCCGCCTGGAAACGCAGATTGAACTGCTCGCGCTTCAGGTTGTTCAGCTCGGTCGACAGCTCGTCGTCCGACTTGGTCTTGAGGTCTGCAACGTTGGCCACAGCTTAACCCTCCAGGTGCGAGGTGTCGCCGAGGCGGGCAACGACCTTCGTCTTGATGGGCAGCTTCATCGCGGCGCGCGAGAAGGCCTCTGCTGCGAGCGGACCGGGAACGCCGTCCAGTTCGAACAGGATACGGCCGGGAGCGACGCGAGCCGCCCAATATTCGACCGAACCCTTGCCCTTGCCCTGGCGGACTTCTGCCGGCTTCTTGGTGACCGGAACGTCGGGGAACACGCGGATCCACAGACGACCCTGACGGCGCAGGTGGCGCTGGATCGCGCGGCGAGCCGCTTCGATCTGGCGCGCGGTGATCCGCTCGGGCTCCAGAGCCTTGAGACCATAGGCGCCGAAGTTCAGCGCAGTGCCGCCCTTCGCATCGCCTTTGATCCGACCCTTGAAGGTCTTGCGGAACTTCATCTTCTTCGGTTGCAGCATGACGCTATTACCTTCTTATTCTCAGCGCGCCGGGCGCACGCCGGAGGTCTGAGCCTCCAGCATCAGCCGGTCGGTAGCCATCGGATCATGGCCGAGGATCTCGCCCTTGAAGATCCAGACCTTGATGCCGCAAACGCCATAGGCGGTGTGCGCCGTGGCTTCGGCATAGTCGACGTTCGCACGCAGGGTGTGCAGCGGAACGCGGCCTTCACGATACCATTCGACACGCGCGATCTCCGCGCCGCCCAGACGGCCGCCGCAGGTGATCTTGATGCCTTCGGCGCCCAGACGGAGAGCCGACTGCACCGCACGCTTCATGGCGCGACGGAAGGCAACGCGGCGTTCCAGCTGGTCGGCGATGCCCTGTGCGACGAGCTTCGAATCGATTTCCGGCTTGCGGATTTCGACGATGTTCAGCGACACGTCCGACGAGGTGAAGGCACCCAGCTTCTTGCGAAGCTTTTCGATGTCTGCACCCTTCTTGCCGATGATGACACCGGGACGGGCAGCGTAGATCGACACGCGGCACAGCTTGGCCGGACGCTCGATCACGACCTTCGAGATCGCGGCCTGCGGCAGGTTCTTCATGATGTACTGGCGGATCTTGAGATCTTCCAGCAGCAGGCGACCATAGTCGGCGCCTTCGGCGAACCAGCGGCTGTCCCAGGTACGGTTGATCTGCAGACGCAGACCGATCGGGTTGCTCTTGTGACCCATGTGCTTACGCCTCCGCTTCTTCGCCAGCTTCACGCACGACGATGCGCACGCGGCTGAAGGGCTTGAGGATCCGGGTCGACTTGCCGCGGCCGCGAGCGTGGAAGCGCTTCAGGGTGAAGCTCTTGCCCACCGATGCTTCCGCGACGACCAGGGCGTCGACGTCCAGATTGTGGTTGTTTTCCGCATTGGCGATGGCCGAAGCCAGCACCTTGCGCACGTCGACAGCCATCGCCTTCTTCGAGAAGGCGAGGATGTTGAGCGCGTCCTCGACCTTGCGGCCGCGGATCAGCGTGGCGACCAGGTTCAGCTTCTGGGCCGAACCACGGATCTGCGTGCCGACGGCGAGCGCTTCATTGTCGGCGACGCGACGGGGAGCCTTTTCCTTGCTCATTAGCGCTTGCCCTTCTTGTCGGCAGCGTGACCGGGGAAGAAGCGGGTCGGAGCGAATTCGCCCAGCTTGTGACCCACCATATCCTCGTTCACGAGAACCGGAACATGCTTGCGGCCGTTATAGACGTTGAACGTCAGGCCAACGAACTGCGGCAGGATGGTCGAACGACGCGACCAGGTCTTGATCGGACCCGAGCGGCCATTGCTTTCCTGCGCGACTTCCGCCTTCTTCAGAAGGCTGAGGTCCACGAACGGACCTTTCCAGACGGAACGAGCCATCTCGCTTACCTCTTCTTCTTCGCGTGGCGGCTACGGATGATGAACTTGTCCGTTGCCTTGTTGTGACGGGTGCGCGCACCCTTGGTCGGCTTGCCCCACGGGGTGACCGGGTGACGGCCGCCCGAGGTCCGGCCTTCACCACCACCATGCGGGTGATCGACCGGGTTCTTCGCAACACCGCGCGTCAGAGGACGGATGCCGTTCCAACGGTTGCGGCCAGCCTTGGCAAGGTTGGTGTTGCCATTGTCGGGGTTCGACACGGCGCCAACGGTGCCCATGCAGTCCGAACGGATGTAGCGCTGCTCACCCGACGACAGACGCACCATGACCATGCCACGGTCGCGACCGACCAGCTGGGCATAGGTGCCTGCCGAACGGCAGAGCTGCGCGCCCTTGCCCGGCTTCATCTCGATGTTGTGGATGATCGTGCCGACCGGCATCTGACCCAGTTCCATCGCATTGCCCGGCTTCACGTCGGTCTTCTTGCCCGCGATGACCTTGTCACCGGGAGCCAGACGCTGCGGCGCAATGATGTACGCCTGCGTGCCGTCTGGATAGTTGACCAGCGCAATGAAGGCGGTGCGGTTGGGGTCATATTCCAGACGCTCGACCGTACCTTCAACGTCCCACAGGCGACGCTTGAAGTCGATGATACGATAGCGCTGCTTGTGACCGCCACCGATACCACGCGAAGTGACATGGCCCTTGTTGTTACGACCACCGGTCTTGCGCTTGCCTTCGGTCAGCGCCTTGACGGGCTTGCCCTTGTGCAGGCTCGACTTGTCGACGAGGATCAGGCCGCGCTGGGCCGGGCTCGTCGGATTATAGTGCTTGAGTGCCATCTATCTCGCCTCAAATACCGGTGGTGACGTCGATGGACTGACCTTCGGCCAGCGTGACGATCGCCTTCTTCACGTCGTTGCGCTTGTAGGGCTTGCCCTTCCAGCGCTTGACCTTGCCCTTCTGCACCAGCGTGTTGACCGCCTTGACGGTCACGCCGAACAGCGCCTCGACGGCAGCCTTGATTTCAGGCTTCGATGCGTCGTTGGCGACCTGGAAAACAACGGCGTTGTTTTCCGAGAGAAGGGTCGACTTCTCGGTGATGACCGGCGCGACAACGACGTCGAAGTGACGGTTGTCCACGGTCGCGGCTTCTTTCTTAGCCATTGAAACGGGCCTCCAGCTTTTCGACCGCGGCGCGGGTGAGCACCAGCGAGTCGGCCTTCAGGATGTCGTAGACGTTGGCACCAACGGCCGGCAGCAGGTTGACGCCGACGATGTTGGCCGAAGCCTTGGCGAAGCTGACGTTCACGGCGTCGCCGTCGATGAACAGAACCTTGTTCAGGTTCAGCTTGGCCAAGTTGGCGACCAGCGCCTTGGTCTTGCCTTCGGCAACGTCGAGATTGTCGAGAATGATCAGCGAACCATCCTTGACCTTCGACGACAGCGCCATCTTCAGACCCAGCGCGCGAACCTTCTTGTTCAGCGAGGGGTTGAAGTCGCGCACGCGGGCACCGTGAGCCTTACCACCGCCGATGAAGACGGGAGCGCGGCGATCGCCGTGACGGGCGGTACCGCCGCCCTTCTGGCGACCGAACTTCTTGCCGGTGCGGGCGACATCCGAACGCTCGCGCGTGCCGCGGGCAGTGCCACGACGCTTTTCGAGCTGCCAGGTGACGACGCGGTGCAGAATGTCGGCGCGGGGCTCGAGGCCGAAAACGGCATCGTTGAGCTCCAGCTCACCGGCAGCTGCGGCGTCGAGGGTCTGTACATTGACCTTCATGGTTTAGCCCTCCTGGCCTTCGGTCGCTTCGGGAGCGGCCGCTTCCGCGGGCGTCTCGGCCGGCGCGGCATTGCTGTTTGCAGCCTGCTTTAGGCTGGCGGGATAGGGCGCGTCGGCGTGACGGGGAACCTTCACGGCGTCGCTGACGGTCAGCCAGGTGCCCTTGGCGCCCGGAACCGAACCCTTGACGAACAGCAGACCACGCTCGACGTCCGTGCGGACGATCTCGAGATTCTGCTGGGTCCGCTCACGATCACCCATGTGACCGGCCATCTTCTTGTTCTTGAAGACGCGGCCCGGATCCTGACGGTTACCGGTCGAACCATGCGCACGGTGGCTGATCGACACGCCGTGGGTGGCGCGCATACCGCCGAAGCCCCAGCGCTTCATAGCACCGGCAAAGCCCTTACCCTGGGTGTGACCAGCAACGTCGACCAGCTGGCCAGCGACGAAGTGGTCAGCGGCGATTTCGGCGCCGACGTCGAGGAGCGCATCCTCGGCGACGCGGAATTCGACCAGACGCGCCTTGGGTTCAACTTCCGCCTTGGCGAAGTGACCGCGCTGCGGCTTGGCGACATTCTTGGCCTTGGCAACGCCAGCGCCCAGCTGAAGGGCGACATAACCGTCGCGCTCGACTTCCTTACGTGCGACGACCTGCGTACCCTCAAGGCTGAGGACCGTGACGGGGACGTGACGTCCGTCGTCCTGGAACAGGCGGGTCATCCCGACTTTCTTAGCGATCACGCCAGTGCGCATCACTGATTACTCCCATAGAGGCCCGCCATAGCAGCGGGCGTATCCAACGAAAAAACCGCTCAGCATCTCTGCTTCGCGGCCCAACCCAATGTATAGATCACCCCGTCCGGGTTGGATGCCGATCCCTCTCGGGAAAGGCGACGGGGGACCAGGACCACGCGCCTTAGCCGGTTCACCGGCGGGCCGTGCGGTATCCCTTGTGTCGTTTGAGCTTCCGTCTCTCCAGAGAAGAGGAACAGAATACCCGATACCCCGCCAACCTTGCGGAAGGCGGGGACTTGCCGACCTTAGGCCAGCTTGATTTCGACGTTCACGCCGGCAGCCAGGTCCAGCTTCATCAGCGCGTCGACCGTCTGCGGCGTCGGCTGCACAATGTCAAGCATACGCTTGTAGGTGCGGACTTCGAACTGCTCGCGCGACTTCTTGTCGATGTGCGGACCACGGTTGACCGTGAACTTTTCGATGCGCGTCGGAAGAGGAATCGGACCGCGAATGAGGGCGCCGGTGCGGCGGGCGGTTTCGGCGATGTCGCCGGTCGCCTGATCGAGCACGCGATGATCGAACGCCTTGAGGCGAATGCGGATGTTGCTGTCCATTGTTCCTGTACCGATGCGAAAGAGCCAATAACCAGCGCATTTTCATGAATCAGCCGGAGCAGCCGTTGATTTACAAAAACACGCCAACAAAAAAATATCCGCCCCGTTTTGCCCTTCTAGCTCATTCGAGCCGGAGAAAGGCGATCCGGGGCGGGTAAAAAACTTCAGCGGCGCGAATCGGGCGATTCGCGCCGCTGCGGTCCTATATTACTTCGAGATCGTGCCGACAACCCCTGCGCCGACGGTACGACCGCCTTCACGGATTGCGAAGCGCAGACCCGAGTCCATGGCGATCGGAGCGATCAGCTTGACGCCGAGCTTCACGTTGTCGCCAGGCATGACCATCTCGGTGCCCTCGGGGAGGATCACTTCGCCGGTCACGTCGGTGGTGCGGAAGTAGAACTGCGGACGATAGTTCGCGAAGAACGGGGTGTGACGGCCGCCTTCTTCCTTCGACAGCACGTAGACTTCGGCGTCGAATTCGGTGTGCGGGGTGACCGAGCCGGGCTTGGCCAGAACCTGACCACGCTCAACTTCTTCACGGCCCACGCCACGGATCAGCGCGCCGATGTTGTCGCCGGCCTGGCCCTGGTCCAGCAGCTTGCGGAACATTTCGACGCCGGTGACGGTGGTCTTCTTGGTGGGCTTGATGCCGACGATTTCGACTTCTTCACCAACCTTGACGATGCCGGTTTCAACGCGGCCGGTCACGACGGTACCACGACCCGAGATCGAGAACACGTCTTCGATCGGCATCAGGAAGGGCTTGTCGACCGGACGGTCGGGCTGCGGGATCCAGCTGTCGACGGCAGCCATCAGCTTCAGAACGGCGTCGTGGCCGATTTCCGGGGTCTTGTCCTGCAGGGCAGCGACAGCCGAACCGGCGATGACGGGGATGTTGTCGCCGTCGAAGTCGTACGAGCTCAGCAGCTCGCGGATTTCCAGCTCGACCAGCTCGAGGATTTCGGCGTCGTCGACCAGGTCGACCTTGTTCATGAACACGACCAGCTGGGGAACACCGACCTGCTTGGCGAGCAGGATGTGCTCACGGGTCTGCGGCATCGGGCCGTCAGTGGCCGAAACAACCAGGATCGCGCCGTCCATCTGGGCGGCACCGGTGATCATGTTCTTGACGTAGTCAGCGTGACCCGGACAGTCGACGTGCGCGTAGTGACGGGCTTCGGTCTCATATTCGACGTGGGCGGTCGAGATGGTGATGCCACGCTCGCGCTCTTCGGGAGCCTTGTCGATGTTGTCGTACGAGGTGAAGGTCGCACCGCCGGTTTCGGCGAGAACCTTGGTGATCGCCGCGGTCAGCGAGGTCTTACCATGGTCAACGTGACCGATGGTGCCGATGTTGCAGTGCGGCTTATTCCGCTCAAACTTAGCCTTAGCCATTTTATCCTACCTTCTAATCAAAATCAGCTTGGGTCTGACCGCTCGGCCGCGCCTCGCGAAGGCGCGTCCATAGCAGCATATTCACAGATTACCAGCCCCTATCCGAGCCGATTGCACGGCCCGGACAGGGAAACTCGTCAGGCCATCTTCGCCTTGACTTCGTCCGCAACATTCTGCGGCACTTCGTCATAGTGCGAGAAGATCATCGAGTAGTTCGCGCGGCCCTGGGTGAAGGAACGCAGCGAGTTCACATAGCCGAACATGTTGGCCAGCGGGACCATCGCCTCGACCACCTGCGCGTTGCCGCGCGTATCGGTGCCCTGGATCTGGCCACGACGGCTGTTCATGTCGCCGATGACGTCGCCCAGATATTCTTCCGGGGTCACGACTTCGACCTTCATGACCGGCTCGAGCAGGGTGATGCCCGACTTCTGCGCCGCTTCGCGCATCGCGGCGCGGCCGGTGATTTCGAACGCCAGCGCCGACGAGTCGACGTCATGGTACGCACCGTCATAGAGCAGCACTTCGAAGTCGATGATCGGGAAGCCGATCAGCGAACCGGTGGCAGCGGTTTCGCGCATGCCCTTTTCGATCGCGGGGATATATTCCTTGGGAATGTTACCGCCCTTGATCTCGTCCTTGAAGACGAAGCCCGAACCACGCTCGCCGGGGGTCAACTTGACCTTGATACGGCCGAACTGACCGGTACCGCCCGACTGCTTCTTGTGGGTGTAGTCGACGTCGACGGCCTTCTTGAGATACTCGCGATAGGCCACCTGCGGCGCACCGACATTCGCCTCGACCTTGAACTCGCGCTTCATGCGGTCAACCAGGATTTCGAGGTGAAGTTCGCCCATGCCCTTGATGATGGTCTGGCCCGATTCGTGATCGGTCGAGACGCGGAACGAGGGATCTTCGGCAGCCAGGCGGTTGAGGGCGACGCCCATCTTTTCCTGGTCGGCCTTGGTCTTGGGTTCCACCGACAGTTCGATGACCGGCTCGGGGAATTCCATCCGCTCCAGAATGATCGGCTGGCGCTCGGCGCACAGCGTATCACCGGTGGTGGTTTCCTTCATGCCGGCCAGCGCGACGATGTCGCCGGCATAGGCGGTGTCGATGTCTTCACGGCTGTTCGCATGCATGAGGAGCATACGGCCGATCTTTTCCTTCTTGTCCTTCACCGAGTTCAGGTAGGTGCCCTTGGTCAGGGTGCCCGAATAGATGCGCAGGAAGGTCAGCGAGCCAACGAACGGGTCGTTCATGATCTTGAACGCCAGGCCCGAGAAGGGCGCGTCGTCCGAGGTCGGACGGCTGTCGGGGGTTTCGCCGTCCATCTTGACGCCCTGGACGTCTTCGATGTCGAGCGGGCTCGGCAGATAGTCGACGACGGCGTCGAGCAGCGGCTGAACGCCCTTGTTCTTGAACGCCGAACCGCACAGCACCGGCACGAAGGCGTGACCCAGCGTACCCTTGCGGATCAGCTTCTTGAGGGTCGCGGTGTCGGGCAGATTGCCTTCCAGATAGGCTTCCATCGCGGCATCGTCCTGCTCGACGGCAAGCTCGATCAGCTTTTCGCGATATTCGGCAGCCTTGTCGGCGAGGTCGGCCGGAATTTCTTCATAGTAGAATTCGGCGCCCAGGCTCTCATCCTTCCAGATGATCGCGCGGTTCTCGACCAGGTCGACCAGGCCCTTGAAGTCCGACTCTGCGCCGATGGGCAGATACAGGACGGCCGGGGTCGCGCCCAGACGGTCGATGATCGTCTGCACGCAATAATAGAAGTCGGCACCGGTGCGGTCGAGCTTGTTGATGAAGCACATCCGCGGAACCTTGTACTTGTCCGCCTGGCGCCACACGGTTTCCGACTGCGGCTCAACGCCGGCAACGCCGTCGAACGCGGCAACCGCACCGTCGAGCACGCGCAGCGAGCGTTCGACTTCGATGGTGAAGTCGACGTGGCCGGGGGTGTCGATGATGTTCAGGCGGTGGTCGTTCCAGATGCAGGTCGTTGCAGCCGAGGTGATGGTGATACCACGCTCCTGCTCCTGCTCCATCCAGTCCATGGTCGCGGCGCCGTCATGGACTTCGCCGATCTTGTAGGACTTGCCGGTGTAGTAAAGGATACGCTCGGTCGTGGTGGTCTTGCCGGCGTCGATATGCGCCATGATACCGAAATTGCGATAGCGTTCGAGCGGATGGCTGCGGGCCATGATGCTTCTCCGTTGCCGGCGCGCCGGCGGTTGGGGATTCGTTAATTCTGCGCGTGGCCCCTAAACCAATCCGTTCGCCATGGGTAGCCACCCACGGCGAACGGACCGATTTTGGAAACCAAATAACAAGGCGGGCATATAAGCGCCCGCCCTGCTGTTACCAGCGGTAGTGCGAGAAGGCGCGGTTCGCTTCCGCCATGCGGTGCGTATCTTCGCGCTTCTTGACGGCATTGCCGCGGTTGTTGGCAGCGTCCAGCAGCTCACCCGACAGACGGGCGGCCATGGTGGTTTCGCTGCGGTTGCGCGAAGCCGTGATCAGCCAGCGGATCGCCAGCGCCTGGGCGCGCTCGGGGCGCACTTCGACGGGGACCTGGTAAGTCGCACCGCCGACGCGGCGGCTGCGGACTTCGATGCCGGGCTTCACATTGTTCAGCGCGTCATGGAACATGCCGATCGGGTCCTTCTTGGACTTCGCTTCGACAGTATCGAGCGCACCGTAAACGATGGACTCGGCGACGGCCTTCTTGCCGTCCTGCATGATGCTGTTCATGAACTTCGACAGCACGATATCACCGAACTTGGGATCCGGCAGGATAACGCGCTTTTCGGGGCGACGACGACGTGACATATTACTGTTCTCCCCTTACTTCGGACGCTTGGCGCCGTACTTCGAACGGCTCTGCTTGCGATCCTTGACGCCCTGGGTATCCAGAACGCCGCGAAGAACGTGATAGCGCACGCCCGGAAGATCTCGCACACGGCCGCCACGGATCAGCACGACGCTGTGTTCCTGGAGGTTGTGGCCTTCACCCGGGATGTAGGTGATGACTTCGCGCTGGTTGACCAGACGCACCTTCGCCACCTTACGGAGAGCCGAGTTCGGCTTCTTCGGGGTCGTCGTGTAGACACGGGTGCAAACGCCACGCTTCTGCGGGTTCGCATCCATCGCAGGGACCTTGGACTTGGTCTTCTGCAGTTCGCGGCCCTTGCGGACCAGCTGGTTGATTGTTGGCATGAAGCCCTTCACCTTTTCAGTTACTTTACCGGACGCCACCTGCGTTCCTGACCGGCCGGAATCACGAAAATTCCGAACGGCAAAGGCCCCCGACGGACAAGATCCGCCCGGAGCCGCAGGGACAGCCGATAATGTTCAGCTCTAGTGCTTGCCCCGGAAAGCGGCGGGAAAACGAGTCTTCCAGACGCATAGCGCGGGGCAGCGGCCCTATAGCGACGAGGGACGGAAGGGTCAAGCATAGCACCCGAAGACGCGCGGAGATGCGCGCGCCACATAGTGAATGACATTTTATCATTTTGCTAACATGCTGCAGATTATGGGATCTTTCCCCGCAGCCCCCATATCCAGATGGACCAGTCGTGATTGCACTTTCCCGCATTAGCGGCGAGTTCCACAGCCCGGAACGGGAGGCCGCCTTCCAGGCCGATCGACTGCCCGAATCGCGTCGCCACGCCCATCTGCTCTTCGCCTTGTCGGCGCTGCTCAACACCCTCTTCCTGCTGAGCGACTGGCGCTTTGCCGGGACGGCCCATTTCTGGGTCGCGGTGCCCGCCCGCCTGGTCGTGGTGTTCTGGTCGCTCGTCAGCCTGGGCCTGTGCCGCTACATGCACAGTTTCAAGGCGGTCGAACGCATCTGCTTTGCCTGGCAATGCGTCACCGCCATCGGCGTCGCCTTCCTCGTCTCCTCGCGCAGCGACATCGCCATCTTCGTCCTGGTGATGCTGCCGCTCGTCTTCTACCTGGTGGTGCCAACGAGCTTCCGCGGCAATGTCGGCGGCGGCCTGGGCTGCGGCGTCGCGCTGCTGATCGGCTATCTGGCCCCTGCCCCTCTATCGCCGACCATGCCCGGCATGATCATGGCGGTGCTGATGCTTCATTGCGGCATGTGGATCGCGATCGCCCGCACCAACCGGTTGCAGCGTATGGAATGGACCGCCAGCCAGGATGCGCAGGCCGCCCGCGTCGCGCTCGCCGCCAATGGCGAAGCGCTCGAACGGCTGTTCATGACCGTGCCGCTGCCGCTGATAGTCATCCGCGACGACGGCACCGTCCTGCGCATGAACGATTCCGCCACACGCAATCTGGGCACCGCGGACGATGTCGCCCGGCTGGCGCTGATCGTCGACCATGCCCCGCCGCTGCGTCTGCTCGATCGGCTGACGCGGGGCGACAGCATCGACAATGACGAATGCTGCCTCGCCAATGACGAAGGCATCATCCGCGATGTTCTGCTGGGCGCCCGCCCGATCCTGCTCGCCGGCGAACAATGTATCCTTGCCAGCATCGTCGACATCACCGACCGCAAGCAGGCCGAACGCCATCTTGCCCATCTGGCGATGACTGATGCCCTGACCGGCCTCGCCAATCGTTCCCATTTCATGGCCAGCCTGATGCAGGCGGCCCAGTCGACCGAACGATCCGGCGGCCAGATGGCGGTCGTGCTGACCGATGTCGACGAATTCAAGCGGATCAACGACAGCGCCGGCCATGACGCCGGCGACGCCCTGCTGTGCGCCGTGGCGGAACGGCTGCGCGACTCGGTACGCCCCGCCGACATGATCGCGCGCATGGGCGGCGACGAGTTCGCCGTCATCCTCACCCGCCTGCGCGGCCTGGCCGATCTCGACACCATCCTCAGCCGCATGATCGCGCGCCTGCACATGCCGCTGCGCCATGGCGGGCGGGACATTGATTGCCGCGTCAGCATGGGCGTCGCCCTCTATCCCGACCATGCCGGCGACATGATCGACCTGATGAAACATGCCGACATCGCCCTGTATGAGGCGAAGAATAGCGGGCGCGGACGCGCCTGCCTGTTCGAACCGAGTCTGCTGGAAAGCTGGCAGACCGAGGCGCGGATGCTGGAACGGGCCCGCGACGCACTCGCCCATGCCCAGCCCGTGCCTTGGTATCAGCCCAAGGTCGACCTGCAGGACGGCCGCGTCATCGGTTTCGAGGCGCTGCTGCGCTGCGTCCGTCCGGACGGCACGCTGATGATGCCCGACCAGATATTGGCCGCCTTCGAACATCCCGAACTGGGCCGCAAGATCACCGAGCGGATGATCGATCAGGTGCTAGCCGATTGCCGGGCCTGGACCAGCGCCGGCATCGATTTCGGCCATGTCGCGGTCAATGTCCCCGGCGTCGAACTGCATGACCGCGCCTTCCCCGACCGGCTGCTCGCCCGCCTCGCCCATGCCGATGTCGAACCGCGCCGGATCGAGCTGGAAGTCACCGAATCCGTCTTCCTCGGCCGCAATGTCGATGTGGTGGAACGCAATCTTCAGCGCCTCAGCCAGTCGGGCATGGCCATCGCCCTCGACGATTTCGGCACCGGCTACGCCTCGCTGTCCCACCTCAAGCAGTTTCCGATCGACGTCATCAAGATCGACAAGGGCTTTGTCCGCGATCTGGAAACCGACCCGGATGATGCCGCCATCGTGCGCACCGTGCTCAACCTCGCCTACAGCCTGGGCGTGAAAACCGTCGCCGAAGGCGTCGAAACGATTGAACAACTGGAATATTTGCGATCAGGTGGTTGCCATTATGGCCAGGGCTATTATTGGAGCGCGGCCGTTCCGGCATCGCAATTACCCAGCTTTCTTGAGCCCTCGCGCTTCGCCCGCCGAAGCTGAAGCGGATCGCGAAAAATATTTTCAAAGCCAGGGAACCAAATGGGACGAAGATCATTTCGTCCCGGTTTAGCTTCGACTCGTCACGAGTCCGCGGCTGTGGATTCGCGCGTCCGATCTTCTTTTGCTACCGGCCCGACTCACCGAAATAAATAGTTACGGGGTCGCAATTGTCGCAGCGCAAGAAGAAGGGGGTCGCCACCCTCTGGGCCAGGCTCAGTGCCTTGTGCCCGGAGCGGGAAATCTTCCTGCGCTCGGGCGGCCAGGTAAAGTTCATCCGCATTTCCAAGCGCGCCCAGCTCATGGCCCTCGGCATCCTGTCGACCGGCCTGGTCGGCTGGGGCGCGGTCACCATATCGATGCTCGCCAGCAGCGCCGCCGTCGCCCATGACCGGGCGATGCTGGACGCCAAGGGTGCGGCCGTCGCCAGCAAGGCACGCAAGGTCGACGGCTATCGCAAGTCTGTGAACGACCTCGCCCATGACCTGGAAGCGCGCCAGGATTTCATCGACGATCTCTACAAGACCCATTTCGGCGAACCCGGTGATGCCGCGGCCAATGCCCCGGTCGGCAAGGCGGACGCCGCCACGGACAAGGCCGGCCAGGGCAAGCTCGACGCCAAGATCAGCATGGCGCCCGAAGCCGCGCCGCTGATGCAGGTCGACGCCCGCCAGCGCCGCTTTGCCGCCCTGCTGACCGGTGCGGTGGAAGCCCGCGCGCAGAAGGCGGCCGCCGCGATCCGCAGCTTCGGCCTCAATCCCGACGCGCTCGCCCGCAACGCGGCCCGCGCCCAGGGTGGCCCGTTCGTGCCCTGGCATGGGGACGAAGATGCGATGCCGGCCGAGCTGGAAAAGCTCGCCACCGCCCTGTCGCGCATGGAATTTCTGGAAACCAGCCTGCTGCGCATTCCATCGGGCCAGCCGACCGGCACGCCGATGCTCAGCAGCTCCTATGGCTATCGCCGTGACCCGTTCAACGGCCACGCCGCCTTCCATGCCGGACTCGACTTTCCCGGCCGCTATGGCCAGCCGATTCTGGCCGCTGCCCCCGGCAAGGTCAGCTATGTCGGCCAGCGCAGCGGATACGGCAATGTCGTGGAAGTCACCCATGGCAATGGCATCATGACCCGCTACGCCCACCTGTCCGGCTTCAATGCCCGTGTCGGCCAGCAGGTCGCGCGCGGCGACCAGATCGCCCGCATGGGCTCCACCGGCCGCTCGACCGGCACGCATCTTCATTTCGAGGTGCGCGTGAACGGCGATCCCATCAATCCCCGCCGTTTCCTCGAGGCCCGCAAAGATGTTCTCCAAGTCCAGCAAATCGCCACGGCCCGTCTCGCCGATGTCGGCAACCGGGGCTAAGCACACCCCCTTCTCGCTGATCGGCAGCGACGTGACGATTACCGGCAATCTCGCCGCGACCGTCGACCTGCATGTCGATGGCGTGATCGACGGCGACATTCGCTGCGCCGCGCTGGTCCAGGGCCCCGACAGCCGCATCATCGGCCATGTCACCGCGCAGAGCGCGCGCCTTGCGGGCCTGGTCGACGGATCGATCAGCGCCGAGGAACTGGTGGTCGAAAGCACCGCCCGCATCACCGGCGACGTGACCTACGAGCGGATCACGATCGAAGCCGGCAGCCGGGTCGAAGGCCGCTTCGCCCACAAGGATAATGGCCCGGTCGCGGCCGCCGACCTCAAGCTCATCACCAGCGACAGCGCAGCCTGAGCGCTCAGTTGACCGGCGCGCGCCGCCGGTAGCTCAGCGCCTCGGCCACATGCACCCGGCCGACTTGCTCGGCGCCGGCCAGGTCGGCGATCGTCCGCGCCACCCGCAACACCCGCGTATAGCCGCGCGCCGACAGCTTCATCGCGGCAGCGGCCTGTGCCAGCAATTGCCGCCCGGCCTCGTCCGGCCCGGCCACATCCTCCAGCCGCTCGCCATCAACCTCCGCATTGGTCCGCACCTTGCTGCCGGCATAGCGCCGAGTCTGCAGCGTGCGGGCCGCCGCGACGCGCGCCGCCACCTCCGCCGATCCCTCGGCCGGCGGCGGCAGCACCAGATCGGCCGCCGTCACCGCCTGCACCTCGACATGCAGGTCGATGCGATCGAGCAGCGGCCCGGACACCTTGGCCTGATAATCGCTGGCGCAGCGCGGCGCGCGCGAACAGGCCAGCGCCGGGTCGGACAGATGGCCACAGCGACAGGGGTTCATCGCCGCGATCAGCTGCACCCGCGCCGGGAAGGTGACATGGGCGTTGGCCCGCGCCACGCTGACCTCGCCGCTCTCCAGCGGCTGGCGCAGCGAATCCAGCACCACCCGCTGAAACTCCGGCAGCTCATCCAGGAACAGCACGCCGATATTCTCTCCAGAGTGTCTCGAGTCTCTCATCCAGCATCCCTCCGCCTGGCATAGCCATGATGACGCTCGACATAATGGTGACTCATAGATGTCATCTCAATCTGTAGTCTCAAAACAGCCAGATTTTCTCACCCCGACATGTCCGGAAACACGACGCTTTATCGAGTGAATGACCGAGTTCGAAGTTCATCTTCGAACTCGGTCATTCGCAACCGCCGCAGGCGGCTGATAGGGTGATATCGTCAAACGCGAAGATAAACTGTTCACCGTTCAATCAAGGAACTTATCCCTGAGGATCCTTTGCGGTGTTGAAGAAAATTGCGGTGACGCTATTGGTTGCATGGCTCGTCCGCAAAATCGGATGAGTGAGGCTGGTTACCTCAACTGCCGCGTGCCCGACGAGATACTCTCGTCCGGGTGGCTGCGCTATGTCCAAGGTTCTGCCTAAAGGTGCAGCGCCTGCGACACGCGCGCAGGGACTAACCACGCCCGGATCTGGCTCGTGGGGACCATCATGCTACTATTAATCGATATTTGCTTGATGCACCGATTGTATTCGCTCGGTCTGAGTAATCGTAAATCAAATCTCGCCCTGCCTTCAAACAGGGGTTTCTCATGCTGGTTGTGACAGCGGAGATTTGGCCGGATGGTGATGAAAGCAAATCACATGAGATCGGATATATATTTGCATCTAACGAGGCAGATATAGATGGTGCCTCGGCTTACGAGGCGCGTATTCTGCAGAATTGCAGCGAGCATCTCTCTACTGCAGCGATTGATCGATATGTCCTTGCGTTTCGCGAGCGAAGCGATGGTGTCTGGGGGCTTGTTGCAGAAATCTCGAACTCAGCGGGCATTACCGCCGGCCACGGGATCAATCCGATCGTCGCGCAACAGCTTCAATCCGCGCTCGCCGAAAACAAGAAGGGTAACGAGGATGCGTAGCTACGCTGTTGATCGATACCGGGGGGTCGACTTGGGTTGGGATGGCATATTTAAGAAGCTCATCCGTGAGCTCAAAAAGGATAACCCATCCGTTCTCCTTCTGGATGCTCAGCAAAAAGCTGGCGCCCTGTATGTCTATGTAGCGCGCAGTGGACCTCGATCTGAGGAGCTAATTGCTCGCGCGACTAGAGAGTCGAGGACTGTTTGCCAGCTATGTGGAAAAGATGGAGTTCTCAGGCAGAACCACTTTGGGGTGTATCAAGTTAGATGTGCCGCACATGGTCGTGGATGGCGCGAACCTCCGGAGCTTCCAATGTTTCCAGCTGAGAAAATTCGATGCTGTTGCGATGCTCCGGACTGCATAGTGCGGCCAGCGCAGCATGAAGGAGCGCCAAACATGCGGCAAAAGTAAGACGGTTTTTAGACGCGCATTAAATTTATTTGTAGGCCGCTCAGGCGAAGTGACGCATTCTATAGCCTGAGATATTCAATTTTGGTCGATTGCCAACAGAACCTTGATGATAGATTTGTTTGTCATTTCTACATTATGACATTCTAACTGATCTAAGTTGATATCGCTAAGCGAAGCAAACCGTTCCATATCGGCTTTCGCTTGACGATATAGGCGACGGCGCGCCTCCTCCGTTGACTGCTCTATCAATGAGATTGGATTGCTGCTGCGGAGTTCTCGCCCAAGCGGGCTGTCCTCAACGAGTAGCCTTAATCCCGTTTCCAAAGTACGCATCCGGTGAGGAGCGCGGTTACTGACGGTTTGCTGGGGGATTTGGCATCTTACTTGCCGAGGAAGGCCTCGACGCCTTCTTGAGCGAGCACATCGCGGAATGCAGCATCGGCATCGCGGTCGGTGGGGAATAGATTGTCCCAGACCGTCGAGGTGCCGTGCTCGTTGACGACCTCGAGGGACCAACCGCGCTCGGTGGCGAGCCGCACGATGTTGATGGTCAGCCGTACGCCCGCCTGTTCGATGGACCGGCAGAGATAGGATTCAATCAGTTCGGGTTGCGGGCCAAATTCCATGCCGTGATGCTATGAGATCACGGCTCCAGCTTCAACGCTGTTGGTTTCCAATTCCATGGGAGTAGATCGCCAAGCCGATTAGCCGGATGATCGGCGATGCGGGCGAGGACGTCAGCGAGCCAAGCCTGGGGATCGACGTCGTTGAGGCGGCAGCTCTGAATGAGTGAAAACATGATGGCGGCGCGCTGACCACCGCGATCGGAGCCGCAAAATAGCCATGCTTTCCGCCCGAGTGCCATCGCCCGTTCATTCTGCCCATGTCGGTGGTGACACGCCTCGAAGAGGAGACCCGGATCGGCAAGGGCGGGACCCTGGCGGGACAGCTCTCACGGCTCGACCTGGTGGTGCTCGATGAGCTTGGATATCTGCCGTTCGCGCGCTCTGGCGGCCAGCTCCTGTTCCACCTGATCAGCAAGCTCTACGAACGTACCAGCGTCGTCATCACGACCAACCTCGCCTTCGGCGAGTGGCCTACCGTGTTCGGTGACCCCAAAATGACGACGGCTCTGCTCGACCGGGTCACCCATCACTGCGATATCGTCGAGACCGGCAACGACAGCTGGCGCTTCAAAAACCGCAGTTAGCCGCCACTCTCACCCTAGCTTCAGAACGGACTTGCGCTGGGTGCGCCTCCGGCCGGGCTACGCCCGACCTCCACCGCACCCAGCGCAGGGCGCTCCCCACAACCGTTTGCCTAATCTCGAAAAGGGGGTCCCTCTTCAACGCCGATACGGGGTCCCGTTTGCGCGCCGTTTGACACCCACGGCCCTTCCGGCATTCCAGACCGGGCGTTTGGTGGGGACGAATTCAGTTTCAGGCATCTCCATGATCATTCTCCTATGGCCACATTGGCCATCTGTAGAACGCTTGCCGGCGAGGACGGGGGTGAGAATGGCTTGGGGCTTGTGCCGACCAACTCAAGGCGTTCCGGAGAACGGACTTGAATGACCGCTCCTGCCCGAACCGACCATCCTCGGTTCGTTGAGCGGCCCGGCGGAAGTGCGCCCATTCCCGCCGCTCAAAGCTCCGAGGGTAGCGCCCGAAAGCAGACGTCACGCAGCCTGGCGCTCAACCGGTTGCTCCAGAGGCATCCGGCGCAGCGTTAGGAGCAGGATTCTGGACCTTTCCGGTCGGCGCCCCATCCTGCGCTGCACTCATCGCTGTCAGATAGTCGACGATAGCCGGAATGTCCTTCTCCGCGACGGGAGCCTTGTAGACATCCTTCATCTTGGTGACCGTTGCCTTCCACTGGTCCGCTGAAAGTACGGGCTGGGTCATCGCCATGCTGGCCGAATGGCAGGACGTGCAGTTCGCATTGATGACATCGGCATGAGGGCCATCGGGATATAGCTGATCATCGACGGGAAGATCGACAGTATCAGAGGTCAGGGTAAAGCCGTTCACAGCAATGCTGCTGGGTGCAGGCCCTACCGATTGGGGTTCGGGCGGCGGGGTGTAGCTGCCGGGAGGGCCCACCATCATGAGGGTGAAGACGGTCACGCCGAGCAGTCCGACGGCCAGCATGCCTGGGGTTGGCGCTTTCATGCCGGGCTCCTTATGCCGTCACGATGGTGGTGGTTTCGATATTGCCGCGCATGAACCCGCCGGGGTTCCAGATCGGCACCATCGGCTGTGCGACGCCGGCCGTGTTCCAGCAGCGCGACATAAGCGACGTCTTTCCGGCGCCGGGCAAAGGAACCTGCGCATCCCACCGCCGGAAACTGTATTTTCCGTGATCCGGACCCAGCGTCGTCGCGAACCAGTGGCGACCGCCGTCGGTGGACACATCGACCCGCGCCACGCCGCAGTCGCCGCCCATGGCGATGCCGCCAAGCGGGATCGAGGCCTCGTGCGCGATCCGCTGACCTTCGCCCAGACTGGTGACCCACGAACGCGGAATCATGCGGTTGATCGGAACGGTCGGGAAGTCCTTGGCGCCAGGCTTCACATTGGCGCCGGGCGTCGCCGGGATCTTGTAGGCCTTGGCCATCCAGTATTCGTCGTCAGGCCCGGGCAGGACCTCGATGTCGTTGAGCATCTTGACCCAGTAGGTGGAGTACCAGCCCGGCACGATCAGCCGGATCGGGAAGCCGTTGAGGAGCGGCAGCTGCGTGCCGTTCATGCCGAAGGCGATCATCACTTCGCCGTCGCGGGCATGATCGATGTCGAGCGCCTTCTCGAAGTCCGGGGCACCGGCGACCACAGGTTGATCGAGAGCGCCGAAACGAACCTGGACGGCCCCCGCCTTCACCCCGGCCAGATCGAGCACATCGCGCAGGCGCACGCCGAGCCACTTCGCATTGCCCATCGCCCCGTTGCCCCACTGCGCGCCGGGGACGCGGGGCTGGAACAGCCCTCGCGAATTGCCCGAGCACTGGTTCACGGCGGCCATCTCAACCCTTGGCAGGCGCATCAGTTGTTCCAGATTGATCGCGATCGGCTTGTTGACGTGACCGCGGATAGTGAGCCTGAAAGCATCGACGTCGATCGAGGTCGGGATGTCCGCCCAGTGCCAGCGCACGAAGAACTGATCATTGGGGGTGAACACGTCGCGGTCAAAGACAGCCATCGGTGTTTCGAGCAAGGGCGGATGGATGCGCTGGAGGATCATGCTGCCCTTGCCGGGAAATGCGCTCGTCATCGGGCGCTGCGCATTGCCGCCGGGGAGATGCAGGTCGGTCAGCCCCTGCGTGATGCCCTGCGCCAGCGCAGGCGCAGCGGCGATGGCTGCACCGCCGAGCGCGGCATTCTGCAGGAAACGGCGGCGGCTTGTTTCGGCCGCGAGCTCGGCATCCAGTCTGTCCATGGTCGTATCCTCTCGGGCAAAATGGTGGCGGGTGCTGCTGTGAGAAGCAAGCGATCAGAACACCGTTACTGATCGCAATGCCCGATCAGTTTGTGGCGGCGATACAGGGCGATACGAAGAGATTGCCGCGCCATCCGCCGATCAAGGTCTTTGCGGCGACCACCATCCACATCAGGGCAAGCGCCAGGGTCAGAACGGTGCCCACGATACCGAAGAAGGCAAGGTGCAGGGTCGTGCCAAGGCGAAAGGTTGCCACGGTGAAGACGCCTAGCGGGAAGGTATAGCCCCACCAGCCAAGGTTGAACGGGATACCTGCCCGCCAGTAGCGCCAGGTGATGAGCGAGGCGAGCGCCAGCCACCAGAGGCCAAAGCCCCACAGCAACAGACCGGCGATTGTGCCGATGCCTTGGGCGACAGTGCCGACATCGGCCAGCCCATGCCCAGCCATGATCGCGGGGGCGTCGCCGCCCAGAACCAGCATGCCCAGCGCGCCGGTACCGATCGGGCCAAGCGCCAGCCAGCTCGATGCGGCCATGCCCTCATGCGGCAGCTTGTGGAGCGCCATGCGCAGGATCAACAGTGCAAGAATGCTGAAGGCGACCGGGACCGAATAGGCCCACAGGATGTAGGACGTGACGAGCATCCCGAACTGCGCGCTGTCTTGCGCCAGATGCGGCGCCAGCAGTCCTCCGCTGGCAGCCGTCACTTCGGCCGCCACGACCGGCAGCAGCCACACCGCCGTCATGCCGTCGAGCGAATGCTGGTGGCGCGTGAACATGAAGTAGGGGATCAGCACACCGCAGCTTACCGCCATGGCGGCGTCGATCCACCACAAGACCGTGGCGACCGGTACGATGCCCTCGCCGAAGCGCGCGATACCGAATGCGATGCACCCGTTGATGATCGTGGCGAGGCCCATGGGGATCGTGCCGATGAACATCGATACGGTGTTGTGGCCGAAGATGCGCCGCGCTTCGTGGCCGAACAGGATCCAGCGCGCGGTATAGAGCGCGGTGAAAAGGCTGAAGAGCCCGATGTTGAAGAACCACAGCACCTCTCCCACAGGCTTGAGCGAAGCGCCGATGCCCGGCACCTGCGGGAGGGCCAGCGCAAGAATGCCCGTGCCCATGGTGGCGGCAAACCAGTTGGGCGTGAACTGGCGGATCATCTCGCGCGGGTGATCGAGCCGGCTGAGTGGGCGCATCCCTTCGAGGATGGGCTTGATATCCGTGGTCATCATCCAAACTCCTTGACCAGTTCGGTCAGCGCGTCGGCTGCCCGGGTGCGATACCGCTCCTTGTGGCGTAACGCTTCAAATGGACGGGCAGGCATTGCGAGCGGCAATTCATGAAGGTGCCCTGCAGCAAGTGCGCGGCGCACCACCAGTTCGGAAAGGACCGCGACACCGGCGCCGGCCTCGACAGCGGACCGTACGGCTTCGTTGGACGGCAGCGTCATGGCGATGTTCAGGTCTGCCGGATCGATACCGCGATCACGCAGGACATCCTCGAAACTCGACCGTGTGCCGGACCCGTGCTCCCGCACGATCCAGTTGGCGCCGCGCACCCAGTCCTCATCGATGGTATCGACAGCCTGCCCCGAGATCAGCAGCATCCGGTCCTCGCCGACTTTCCAGTGGGCGAGTGCGGGCTGGTCGATCGAACCTTCGACAAAGCCCAGTTCCGCGCGGCCATCCAGTACCTGTGCCGCCGCACCCTCGCTGTTGTCGATTGCGAGTTCGACGCGGATCGCGGGGTGGCGGCTGTGAAACTGAGCCAAGCGCGAGGGCAGCCAGTAGCTGGCGATGGTCTGGCTGGCGACAAGGCGCAGGGTTCCGCGCTTCAGGCCGCCGTACTCGGCCAGGGTAAGCTCCGCCGTCGCGGCGCGGCCAAGAACGGCGCGTGCCTCATCGAGGAACATGCGACCCGCCTCGGTCAGTTCGATGCCGCGGCCCACGCGGTTGAAGAGCGGCACGTCATGCCTGGCCTCCAGCGTAGCGATCGCCGCGCTGGCAGCGGACTGGGTCACGCCCAGTGCCTCGGCGGCCCGCGTCATATGTTCGCGTTCGGCAACGCCCACGAAGATGCGTAATTGTTCAAGGGTCATGGTGATCTCCTGTCACCATTGATACCGCAGCCCGATCAATCACTCCAACGCATTGATTATATCATTCCAATCTCGTTCTAAGATCATTTGATGAGTGCGTTCCTGGCGGCGAGCAGCGCGCTTTCGATCCGTTGGCTGACATCAGGACTGGTGCAGACATTGGCCGGACTAGGGTGGGGCATGGTGATGACCGACACATCGGGCCGTGCCTCTTCGATAAGTGCTTCCGCCCCCGCCGCCACCCGGCCCGCCAAGATGCAGACCCGCACGCCCGGCAGTTTCGCAAGCAGGTCGGGAAGCGTTGCGAGACCTTCGGCAATCTCCGTTCGGCGCAGCGCGCGATTGCGGGCACCGGGGGCGTGGACGATCCAGGGCACGCAATTCCACTGAACGATGTCCATTCGCGCGATGCCCGCCGCTTCCAGATAACGGCGAAGGTTACGAGCAGTGCCAGATGGGTTGTCCCGCGACACGAAGCGAGTGCGATCAGGCCCGGGGCCCGGCGTCTCAAGAAGCAGGAGAAGGCGCGCATCTATGCCGCCATCGAACGGGTCGAAATGCGGCACCGTGTGTCCTGCGCCAACGAGCCCCTCACGCCATATCTCCAGCGGCGCAATGTGCGGCGCACCAAGTGCCGCTCTGCGTTCGGCGATCAACGCGGGATCATCCAGCCAGGCCATTGATCGTCAAATCCTATCGAAACTACAAAAATCATCGGTTGGATCGATGGCGAGTGTTGCGCCATGTGTTCGACAGGCAACGCCTGCGTTGGCGTACCTGCTCCTCGGCAGCTCGCATTTTTTCCGTTGCATGCTGCGAGGATGACACCTGCGACCGCTGTAGGCGTTATCGCCGGAACGCCATGACGAAAGGGCTTCACTTGAAACTGCTATGGGGATTGGCCGGCCTTTGCGCGGCGACAGCATCGGCGGCCGCACTGGCGGCATCGTCCGATGGCTTTGCAAGCCAGATGGCAGCCTCCATGGAGCGGATGCACCATGCGATGATGATTGCGCCATCGGGCGACCCGGACCGCGACTTCGCGGCGATGATGATCCCCCATCACCAGGGCGCGATCGAGATGGCGGAAGCGGAGCTCAGATACGGAAAAGACGAACGCCTGCGCCGCCTGGCTCAGGGCATCATCGTCGAGCAGCGGCAGGAGATCGCCGTCATGCAGGACATTCTCGCGAAAAAGACAGGCCCCGCTGCCAGCGCGCACCATCACATGGGAGACGACAAATGAAGAAGACGCTGAGCATCGTGTCGTACACCTTGCCGATAGCGGCTGCCCTTGTCGCACTCCCGGCAAATGCGCAGCAGGTTCCCAATGCCCAGCCTGATCGGGCTATCAGCGCTCAGGACCGTTTCTACACCTCGGACCAGTTTTCCAACACGGTATCGGTCATCGATCCGTCGACGAACACGCTGCTGGGTGTCATCAAGCTCGGCGATCCTACGCCTGCAAATCTCAGCCCGCTCTATCGCGGCCAGCTTCTGGTGCATGGCATGGGCTTCTCGCCTGATCGCCGTACACTGGCGGTCGTGTCGATCGGGTCCAACTCGGTCAGCTTCATCGATACCGCGACCAATGCCGTGAAGCACACCGCCTACGTCGGGCGTTCCCCGCATGAAGCCTTCTTCCGGCCCGATGGCCGAGAAGTCTGGGTGAGCGTGCGCGGCGAGGATTATATCGCTGTGCTCGACGGGACCACCTTCAAGGAGACGGGCCGTATTGCTGTACCCAATGGGCCGGGCATGACGATCTTCTCGCCCGATGGGAAATACGGCTACGTCTGTTCCAGCTTCTCGCCGGAAACCGTCGTGATCGACACGAGGTCGAAGCGCATCGTTGGCCGCGTGAAGCAGGACAGCCCGTTCTGCCCGGACATCGCCGCCACGCCTGACGGCAAGCAGGTATGGCTGACGCTCAAGGACGTCGGCAAGGTCATGGTCTTCGACGCCAAGCCGCCTTTCGCCGTGATGAAGACGATCGACACCGGGCCGATCACGAACCATGTCAACATCGCCAGGACTCCCAAAGGCCAGTTCGCCTATGTCACGGTCGGCACGCAGAATATCGTCAAGGTGTTCCGCACCGACACTTTCGACCAGATCGCCTCGGTGCCGGTCGGCGCGCTGCCGCATGGGCTCTGGCCCTCAGGCGATGGCAGCCGGATCTATGTCGGGCTGGAAAATGACGATGCAGTCGCCGTCATAGATACGGCCACGAACAAGGTCATTGCCACGATCCCGATCGGACAGGGCCCGCAAGGCGTCGCCTATGTGCCCGGCGCCGTGCCTTCGGGGCAAGGCCTCGACAACCTCGTGCCGCTCGCCAAGGCGCAGGGGAAAGCGCAGGTCGTCCTGGAAGGTCAGGGACAGAGCCAGGTGTCGCTGTTCGATCAGGGGCAGGTCCAGATCCTGCAGGCTGCCGTCGCCGGACTGGCGCCCAAGCAGACCTTTACGCTGGGTCTGGCGGCACGTCAGGATGGCACCGGTACAATCGAGCCGCTGGCCAAGTTCATGACCAATCCGGCAGGCGCGGCGATCGTCAATGCGGTTGGCCCGATCCGGCAGATCGTCAAGGATGCCGCGCCTGCAGAGCGCCGCTTCCTCGTAATCCGTTCCGGCGCGCCGGATGAGGCTGGCGCGGTGGTCCAGCGGCAGAAGCCGTGACGCTTGAAGCGATCCTTAGCCAGTACGGCCTTGCGGCTCTGTTCCTTGGTGCGGGCATCGAAGGCGAGACGGTAGTCGTGCTGGGCGGCGTGATGGTCCACCGTGGCCTGATCGCGTACCCCGCCGCCATAGCAGCGGCGGCGCTCGGTTCCTTCGTCGCGGATCAGATCTTCTTTGCCCTCGGCCGCCGGTTCCGCAATCATCGCTACGTTCAGCGCGTCCAGCAGAAAGCCGCGTTCCGCCGCGCCATCGATGTGTTCGAGCGGCGGCCGGTGCTGTTCGTGTTCGGGTTCCGCTTTCTGTATGGCCTGCGCACCGTCAGCCCGATCGCGATCGGCACGACTGCGCTTCCTGCCTCCCGCTTCATGGCCATCAACGCTCTGGCGGCCATGGTTTGGGCGACGGTCTTCGTGACCTTGGGTTACCTTTTCGGTCAGGGCATCGAGGCCGCTTTTGGCCGCGTCCGCGATGTGGGCCATGTTCTGGTGCCGGTACTCGCGGTGCTGCTTCTCGTAGGCCTCGTCGCACACCTCCGGCACCGCAGGCGTGAGGTCACAGCAAGGGACTGACGAGGCGAGCGAGATTCTCGCTGAAGCGCGAAAGACCGGAGCGATCACGCCATTCCTCCAGCAACAGCTGGTCGCTTCGGCGGATGTGTCCCCGTTGGACATCTGCGAGAGGTCCGGCGGACGCCTCATCATGCAGGATCAGGCTGATCTCGGCATTCAGCATGAAGGAGCGGACATCAGCGTTGCTGGATCCGATTACGGCGATGCGCCCATCGATGGATACGTTCTTCGCGTGAAGCAATCTGTCTCGATAGCGGTGGAGGCGCACGCCCACGCGCTGCGATGATGGCAAGGATCTTCATGCTTTGCTCTCCGGATGCGGCCTCGCCGGGGCTTCGATCGACCAATGTTCGAGCTGTTTGTATATGACCACTTTCGTCTCCAGCAGGGCGGCATGCCGCTGGCAGAACAGTTCAAGATCGGCGCGGTGGCCGATCAGTTCGACGCACATGGTCAGATAGGGATTGCTCGTTTCCGCGCCCTGATCGAGCACCGGCCCGTGGTTGCTGAAGCCGTAATGGGTATGATGGGCTACGGCGTTCATCAGACCGGCAGCCTTGGCCTGGACGACAAGCTCACGATAGAGCGGGCGCGCCGACCACAGTTTCCATGCCTTGCGCGGCTCTGCCGTATCACGCGGCATCATGTAGATACGCAGCATGCCAATCTCGCTGGACGTGAGAATTGCTGTGTCAGTCATTTTTACGAAGATCCTGCCTTGGTGATCTGAGGGCGCGCGGCGCGAACGCTCCGCAGCGTGATGCCGGGGCTGATGGAAATGCGCGGGTGCTTGGGGACGGCGATCTGCTGAGACAGATAGATGCCGCTGTGGCCGGAGCACAGATAGGCGACGAAACAGGCTACGGCGATGTAGACGGCATGGGTAGCACCGAACAGTTCGATGCCCATGATGGTGCAGGCCAAAGGCGTGTTCGCTGCCCCGGCAAACACAGCAACGAACCCGAGACCGGCAAAAAGATCGACAGGAGCGCCGAATAGGGTGCCAAGGGCGTGGCCGAGCGCCGCGCCGATGAAGAACAGCGGCGTTACCTCGCCTCCCTTGAAGCCGGTGCCCAGCGTCACGACCGTGAACAGCAGCTTGAGCGCCCAACTCCAATAGTCGGGCCCCGGCGCAAAAAAGTCGGCGATGGTGGGTGTCGAGGCGTCGGGCGCCCGGACGCCGAGGCCAAGATAGTCGCGCGTACCGAACAGATAGACCAGAGCGATCACCGCCAGGCCGCCCAGGAAGGGACGCAGCGGCCCGAAGCGGACGTGGCGCTTCACGAAGTCGCCGAAGCCGTGCGACAGTTCGGAGAACAGCAGGCCGACCAGTCCAAACGCCACACCGGCAACGCCCGCCTCGAGCAGAAGCACCGGGTCGACGGCGATCGGTCCGACCGCGCCCTTGAGATAGTCGATGTTGTACATTCCGTGGTGGATGCCCCACTGGTGACAGGTCCAGTCGCCGACGACAGCGGCGATCAGTGTCGGCACCAGCGCGCGATATTCCACACGGCCGACTGCCAGCACTTCGAGAGCGAAAACGGCGCCTGCCAGCGGTGTGCCGAAAACGGCCCCGAATCCTGCGGCAATACCCGCCATCAGGATGATGCGGGTACTCTCGGCATCAAGCCGAAACATCGTGGCGAAGGCGCTGGCAAGGCTGCCGCCCAGCTGCACAGCCGCCCCTTCGCGCCCGGCCGAGCCGCCGAACAGGTGCGTGACAACGGTGCCGAGGAAGATCAGCGGCGCCATGCGCAAAGGCACGCCGCCACCTGGTTCATGGACCTGCTCGACGATCAGGTTGTTGCCGCCTTCGACGCTGCGACCGAACAGATGATAGAGCAGGCCGACCGCGAACCCGCCGACCGGCAGGAGAAACAGCAGCCATGGATGCGCAAAGCGTGTTCGTGTCGCAACGTCGAGGCTCCACAGGAAGGCAGCGCAGAGGCTGCCGACCGCCGCAGCCATCGGAACAAGGAGCGCCAGCCAACGCAACACGGACAGAGCATGGTCGTGCCGGTCCCGAGCAAAGGGCAGGACGTTCAGGTTCGACAGCAATATTGCGAATTTAGCGCGCACGATTCCTCCTTGTTGCGAAAACGCATCAGGTAGGAATCATCAGCCCGAAGGCGGTTCGGCCGAAGCCCGGCGGAAATCCATCGCCTTGTCAGCGCATATCGTATGGCGAATGCGTTTGGTCAAGCAGCAACGCATGCGGAGGTGGATTTGTGGGGCAGTTCCACGCTCGTTCTCAGCTAACAGTGGCTGTTCGCCTTAGCCGCGGTCTCGGACGTTTAGAGTGACGATGAAGACGTTTTTTATTTGGGAACAAATAAATCTTCGCTGTTGTGACGCAGTCGCACAAGTGGCTCCTGAGAAACTGTAAACGCGTCGCAGGGAGTAAGTCGGGATGGCTGTCAGAAACACGCGATTGGATCTTATCCGTCGCAAATTGAATCTTGCAGGGCCTGTAAAAAATAAGGTCGTTTCCGCGTCCCGTCGTCGTCGCCCGAAGGATGCGGCAGAGAAGTTGATGGGCTTGTCCCGAGAGCAGCAGAATGATCAGAGATGACGCCTTCCTCGTCAACGACGGCGGCTTTGCGATCTATGGTTGAAGAGCGCCGCCAGGCTTTTGAGCAATCTCCTGCTTCTGGAATTGAAAGGCGACCGAGCGGCACTTGGAAAGTGGATGTCGTCAGTGCAGTGTCCGGGAAAGCTCGACCACGGAAGCGACCGTCAAATTCCTTCGCTCATTCTCTCGACGCATTTTTCCTTTCGCAATAAAAGCTGGCAGCCGTGGCATCAGGCTGGCTTTCGTCGTCGGCGTCGCGGCCAACGAAGCGCTAGCAAAGTCGCGCCGCCAATCCAGAGCATCAGTCCGCCGATCGCGAAGCCGAGTAGCCAAGGCGAATTGAAATTTTCGTGGTTCTTCCAGTCCATGATGTGCAGGCCCCAGACGAAATCATAGAACCGCCACGTGCCGGTTCGGACGGCCGCGATGCGTCCGTTTCTCGCGTCCACGAATACGCGCGTATTGTCTGGATCGTTGAACGACACGCGCCACGCTGGCAGCGATCCGCGATACTCTGTCGAAAGGTTCGCCACCGCCTCGGTCGTCGCGGTGGCGTTCGCCGGTCCGCGCCAGGCTTTGCGCGCTACGGCAATAGCGGTGGAGGAACCGATCGGACTGAGCTGCTTTCCGCTGGTGGCGTCGAACAGCGCTACCTTTCCACCACCGCTGACTTCAGCAACCGTTCGCCCCAGCAGCATATGCATCGAAATGCTCTCAATGGGTTCATCGAAGCCATTCGCAAATCGGTCGAACGTCGTGATCTTCGTCCCTGACGAAAGTGGCTCGACTGTTTTACGATCGACCAGATGATCGCCATGAATGCGGTCGATCGGGAAGAAGCTCATCACAGCGCCACTGGCGAACCAGAGCAGCAGTTGGACGCCGAGCAGTAGCGCCAGCCATTTGTGCGTGCGGCTCGCCAACAAATGGATACGAGTGCGTATTCCGCGCAAGATCACCCCCCTTCATCGCCCCATAGGACGATCAGAACCAGATCCTCACACCCGCGACAACGCTGGTCGTAGTCGGATCGTCTCCATTTCCCCGCACATACCGGGCCGTCTGACCAGTCTTCGCCTCATAGGAGACGCCAATATACGGAGCGAACTGCCGGGTAATCTCATAGCGCAGGCGGAGGCCAAGCTCGGCACTGCTCAGGCCGGCGCCGATGCGGCTTTCAGGCACGTCCTGTGCCGACAGGTTGAGTTCCGCGCGGGGCTGGAGAACCAGCCGCTGCGTAATCCGCTGGTCGTAATAGCCTTCGAGGCGGCCGAGCAAATCGCCCTTGTCGGACAGGAACGCTGCGCCCTCAACTTCGAACCAGTAGGGCGCAAGGCCCTCGAACCCAATGACTGCATAGGTGCGCGAGGGGCTTGGCTTGAAATCGTGGCGGACGCCGGCCTGGAGATTGAAATACGGTCCGATCGCACGGCTGTAGAGTGCCTGCACTTCGGCGGCCTCGACGCCCTGGCGCAGCACCCCTTCGCCTTCGGACTTGATAGTCAGCCGGTTGATGTCGCCGCCGAGCCAGGCCTCGCCATCCCAGCGATAGCCGTCGCGGCCCTTGCGCGCCTGATATTCGGCGAGGTTGAACATCACCGTCGCCATCGTCTGGCCGCCACTCTCGCGCATCATCATGTCGCGGGCATGCGCCATGTCGGCCGGCGGAAACTGGAGGTCGGCATAGTGATCCATCGGTGGGGTTGGCGCTGGTGCGCTACCGGCAGGCAGATCGGTGCCGACGGGTTCCCCGGAGGACATCGCAGCCATTTCATGGCCAGCATGGTCGGCCGGCATACCCATCCCGGGCATTGCGCCATTGTCCTGTGCGGGCGCTGGCTGCGCCGGCCCCATCGGCATCGCCATGCCGCTCATGTCATGGTCCTGGTGGCCACTGGTAGCCGTCGCGGGCTTTGCGGGCGCAGCGGAAGCAGGCTTTGTGACGGGTTGGCTCCTACGCGGCGCCGGGGTGGCGGGCTTGGGTTTCGGCTTGGTCTTGGACTTCGGTTTAGCCGTTGGCTTCGCAGAAGGCATCCTCATGCCCTGCATGTCGTGCATCGAATGATCCTGCGCGTCGGCAGGTAGTGCGAGCGCGATCATTGCGCTGGCGGACAGGAGCGAGGCGAGACGCTTCATGCCGCATCTCCTTTCGGACGGACGCTGACGACGCGCATCATTCCCGCAGCCATGTGATAGAGCAGATGGCAGTGAAACGCCCAGTCACCGACCGCGTCCGCAGTGAAGTCCCAGGTGACGATGCCGCCCGGCTGAACGATAACTGTGTGCTTACGCGGCGCGCGGTCGCCATGTCCCGTCACCAGTTCGAAGAAATGGCCGTGGATGTGGATCGGGTGCGCCATCATGCTGTCGTTGATCAGGTTCACCCGCACCCGCTCGCCCTCTATGAAGGGGATCGGCTCATGGACATCCGACATCTTCTCGCCGTCGAGCGACCACATGAACCGCTCCATGTTGCCGGTGAGGTGGATGTCGATGCTGCGCGAGGGCGCACGGACGTCGGGATTGCGCTCCAGTGCCATCAGGTCGCGATAGACCAGCACCTTATGGCCGACGTCGGTGAGACCCTGGCCGGGCTCTCCGGTGCGGTCGACCGGCATGGGCGAGATCGTCTGCACGCCAGGTCCACGCTTCACCTGCGGCGCATTGCCGAAGTCACGCATGCTCATCGAGCCCATGTCGTGGCCGGCCATCGCGCCGCCGCTGTGATCCATCCCCGGCATCGCTGAATGATCCATCGCGCCATGCTTCATGGTCGCGTGGTCCATCAAGGCTATGGGCGCCGCAGCGGGACTGCCCGGCGATGCGAGGGTGCGCGAGGCATTCTGCTCGGCGCTGGGATCGACGCCGCGCGGCGCCATGCCGCCGCCCATGTCCATGCCCATGTCCTTCATGGTGGCGAGCGGGCGCTGGCGCAATGCCGGGACCGGCGCGACCATACCGGCTCGCGGCGCGAGCGTCGCGCGTGCCATCCCAGAGCGATCGACCGCCTCGCCGACCAACGTGAAGGCCTTGTCCTCGGTCGGCGTGACGATCAGGTCATAGGTCTCCGCGACTCCAATCTGAAATTCGTCGACCGCGACCGGCATCACATTCTGGCCATCGGCCTGGACGATCGCCAGCTTCAGCCCGGGAATGCGCACATTGAAGGTGGTCATCGATGATGCGTTGATCACACGAAGGCGGACACGCTCACCCGGGGCGAACAAGGCCGTCCAGTTATCGGCCGGTCCATGTCCATTGACGAGATAGGTGTAGGCCGCCCCGGTCACGTCGGAGATATCAGCCGGGTCCATCCGCATCTTGCCCCAGGCGAGGCGGTCCTTCTCCTTCTGGTCGCGCCCCGAAAGGAGCCCTGACAGCGTTTGGCGCTGGAAGTTGAAATGGCCGGGATTGACCTTCATCCGCCGGAAGATCGCCTCGGGCGAAAGCTGGCTGTGGTCGGACAGCACGATCACATGCTCGCGATCGGACTGGACCGGATCGGCGCCCGCCGGATCGATCACGATCGGACCGTACAGACCAAGCTGCTCCTGGAAGCCCGAATGGCTGTGATACCAGTAGGTGCCGCTCTGGCGCACCGGGAATTCGTAGAGAAAGCTGGAGCGCGGCTTGATGCCGGGAAAGGAGATCCCGGGAACGCCGTCATGCTCGGGCGGAACCAGCAGGCCATGCCAGTGGACTGAGCTGTCCTCGTCCAGATCGTTGATGACGTTCAGCCGCACCTTCTGGCCTTCACGCAGCCGGATGAGCGGCGCCGGGACCGTGCCGTTAATCCCAATTGCAGGCGAGCGATGGCCGTCGATCGTCATCATCTGCCGGGCGATGCGCAGCGTGATGTCGTCTCCGGAGACGGTCGGCAGGCCTTGCGATACCGGCTGCGCCCAGGCCGGCATCCATGCCGCGAGCGCCGCAGTGCCCCCGGCCATTCCGAGACCGCGCAGCAATGTGCGCCGATCGACAGTCGAGAAATCCATGAAATTGCAGTCCCTGTCGCGTGCGTATGGATGGTTTACGCAGCGACGCCTTCAACCCCTCAGCATCTCATCAAGTTTTTTTCGGGCGCGATAGAGCCTTGTTTCGACGGCCTTGTCGCCGATCCCGAGGGTTTCGGCGGTCTCCGTCTGACTCATGCCTTCGATCGTGCGCAAGACGAAGACCTGCCTGAGGTTGACCGGCAGTTCTGCGATTGCCGCCATGGTCCGCTCCAGCTCGCGCCGGTCGGCGATCTGGATGTCGCTTGCAGCAGCGGTGTCGGCGACGGCATGCGCTTCCTCGATCGGTTGTGCGAAGGTGAAGAAGCGGCGCACCGCCCGGCGCCGCGACCAGTCCCGCGCCTTGTTGACCGCGATCCGCCCGATCCAGGCGCGGAATGGACGCTCGGCGTCATAGCGCCCTAGGGCGGCGAACGCGGCGATGAAGGTCTGCTGGGTCAGATCCACGGCCGCGTCGCTATCTCCGACCAGGCCACGCAGCAGCCGGAACACGCTCTCGCGATGCCGCCGCATCAGTTCGGCATAGGCTGCCTGGCGCTTGCCCACCGCGAGTGCCGCCAGTTCGCCGTCCGAGCAGCCGGCGAGGTCGAGGCTCACCGTTCCTTGGCCGTCAGCGCCTTGACGACCGCGGCGTCGAACTTGGCCGCCTGATCGGGTTTGAGCACGGCCCGCATTGCGAATATATGCTCGAGCGTCTCCTTCTGGAGCTGGCCCATCGCCTGATGCGAGCGATCGACCGCTGCGCCGACGGCGGGGCCATAACCATGTTCGGACTGGATGGCGTCGGCGAGCTTCGCATTGTCCGCGCGTAGCTCAAGCTCCAGCGCCTGCTTGCGCAGCGCAAACCGCCGTTCAATCTCTTCCATGCGGGCCTTCTGGCCAACGTCGAGATCCAGGTCGTGGTGCAGCAGCGTATGCAGCTCACTTTCGACCGGCGCGGATGGTGCGATGAAGGCGCGGCCGATAAAGGCTCCAGCGACCGCCGCGAGAAATGCGATCACAGCGATCAGGAGCAGCCGGCGCCGGTCGGTCATTCGCCGGTTCCTAGCAGTGTCGATGGCGCCAGCGCGGCTGGTGCACCGAACGGGGCGATCGAAGGCGCTGGTTCAGTATAGCTGGGGATCCTTGAACCGAGCAGTCCGACCACGAGCGCGAGGCTGGCGGCGATGCCGACCAGCGAGCCCGATAGCGGCCGGCCATGTGCGTCCTGCTGGGCGATCCCGGCGAACACGGCGACCTCTATTCTAGCCAGTCGCGGATCGACCGGCAGGTCATGCAGGCGCCGTAATGCCGTATCGACATCCATCATCATCACTCCATGCTTCTAACCAGCATACGCAGCCTGGCGTCTCGGCCCTCAGCTGCATGCAGATATTTTGTCGTTGAGGGATAGCAGAGCGGACTGCGTATTGAACGCATGAACAGAGTTGGAGTGGTTCAATGAATAAGACGATGATGCTCTCCGCGCTGGCTGCGCTGTCCTTTGGCCTGGCCGGTACTGCCTATGCGCACCCCAAACTGGTGAACAGCACGCCCGCCGCGGCGGCGACGGTGAGCGGGCCGCGCCAGGTCACCTTGACGTTCAGCGAGACGCTCATGCCCGCTTTGTCCGGGGCCGAGGTCGTGATGACGGGAATGCCCGGCATGAAGGATCATCCGCCGATGAAGATCAACGGCGCGAAGATCAGTGTCGCCACCGACGGCAAGACTTTGCAGATCGCGTTCGGCCGCCCGCTTGGCCCAGGCAGCTATGTGGTCAATTGGCACGCTGTCTCGGGCGATACCCACCGCGTGATCGGCAGCGTGACCTTCACCGTCCAGTGATGCCCGACTGGCCGTTGGTTGCCGTGCGCTGGGGGCTGTATCTCGTCCTCGGCGCATTATTCGGCTTGTTGGCGTTCTCAATCTACGGACTGCCGCAGGCGGCGCGCGGTACGGCTTTGCCGCTGCGCTTGCCTGTGATCGCGCTGTCAGTGCTCGGCATCGCGTTGAGCGCGGTCGCGATCCTGCTGTTGGTCGCTGCGATGTCGGGAGTCGGCGTGATGGCAGTCGATCGAGCGACGCTGACCATGATCCTGACCCAGACCAGCATCGGCTGGGCGTGGACCGTGCGCATATTCGCTCTACTTGGCATCCTGCTGCTCGCAGTGCCTACAAGGTGTTGGGCCCCGCTTAATAGCTGGTGCTCGACCGTGCTGGCTGCGGTCGCAATTGCGAGCCTTGCCTGGACCGGACATGGCGCAGCGGGCGAAGGCGCCTTCGGCACGGCTCAGCTCGTTGGCGATGTCGTGCACCTGCTGGCAGCTTCGGCCTGGGTCGGTGCGCTGATCGCGTTCCTAATGCTGATGAGCACCGCCCGCGATCCGGAAACGCTTGCAGTCACCCACGGAGCCCTGACGGGCTTTGCACGCGCGGGCACGATCATTGTCGGCCTGCTCATCGCGAGCGGCCTGCTCAACCTATATATCCTCGTCGGGCCGGAGCGGATGCTGGCGCTCGGCACGAGCGACTACGGCCGCCTGCTGCTCGCCAAGCTCGGCCTGTTCGCCGTGATGCTGCTACTTGCCGCCGGCCATCGCTGGCGGCTTGCACCGGCCCTGGGCAGCGATCCCGGTCATCCCGCTGTGGTGCGATTGCGAACGAGCCTCTGGTTGGAATTTCTGGCAGCGCTCGCGATCCTGGCGGCGGTCGCGTGGCTGGGCACGCTTGCACCGCCAGCTTCGCTCTAGCGCCGATCAGGCGTGCATCAGGCCAAGCGCGCCCGCTCCCATCCAGATCGCCATCGTGACCATCATGATGTTCTCGGTCAGCGAGACGAAGCCGAGCGGCACCTTGCTCGATCCGCCGACGCAGGCGCATTTGATCTCGCGCTTGTCGATATAGACGGCCTTGAACACCGAGATCGCACCGATACCGCCAATTACTAGCGCCACCGGCGTCGACAGCCAGGTCAGGACACCGGCGGTCATCAACACACCTGCTGCGCCTTCGGCGAACGGATAGACATAGGAATAGGGCACCCAGCGCCGCGCGAGCAGGTCGTAGTTGAGGAACATGGACGAGAAGCGCTCGACATCCTGCAGCTTGAGGAGCGCCAGCACGCACATGCTGAGCGAGATGAACCATTCGCCGGCGTGCATGGTAAGCGGCGTGCCATAGACCGACTGGCTGACGGCGAGCGCCATGAGTGCGGTCATCGCGAATACCGCGATCACGGGCGTGTAGCTCGTCGCATCAGGGTCGGTCACCGACTTGCCGAAGAAGCGGCGCAGATCGTCATAGCCGCCGATCCGCCGGCCATCGATGAAGGTCTGCGGCGTCGTCTTCACCTCATGCTCGGCCTTGAACACATCGGTCTCGGCGCGGGTCCTGAGCCAGCGGTCATCGACCGCATATCCCTGGGTCTCAAGCAAGTGCTTGGCCTTCAGGCCATAGGGGCAGACATGCTCGGGCATCACCATGCGGTAGAGTGTCGCGCGCTTGGGGGATTGGTCGGTCATTGCGGGTCCTCATCGCCTTGCGATTAATCGGTCCCGACACATATAGGTGCCGTACCATAGTACGGAGTCAAGGCATGGAAACACTGACGATCGGCAAGCTCGCCGCAAAGGGCGGCGTCGGGGTCGAGACCGTGCGCTATTACCAGCGGCGAGGGTTGCTGACCGAGCCTTCGCGGGACGAGGGTATCCGGCGCTATGGCGACGAAGATGTGCGCCGTCTGCGGTTCATCCGCTCCGCACAGACCGCCGGGTTCACGCTCGAGGAAATCGGCGAACTGCTTGGCCTCGACGCGGTCGATGACCGAACGCGCGCCCGGCATCTTGCCGAAGCCAGGATCGCTGCGATCGATGCGAAAATCGCGGAGATGCAATCTGCCCGGGCCGCGCTGGCCAAACTTGCGAGCGAATGCGCAAACTCGGCCGCTAGCGCGTGTCCGATCATCGCTGCATTTGAGCAGAGAGCCTGAGCTCTACCCCGATATATCTTAAATTAGAAATGGGGTTATTCATCGGCAAACGAACTAGGTCGTGGGACGACTGTTGGCCAATGGCAGCTAAACTCGATTCGTTGCTCTGAAGCCGCCAGTCTGCAACCGGCCAGTCCTGCGGGTTCCGGGAACGATCATCAGTGCTCCAGGAATGGCAGGTGTTGAATAGGGACCTGCCGTTCCCGGCGCGGCTCGCAAACGGCAGTTTT